>JBDRIC010000077.1:0-5671 GCA_043816245.1 Patescibacteria group bacterium | reverse complement strand
CCGCGAGGAGAATTTTTTTCAATAAGTCCTATCCGTTTTAATTTTTCACGCGCAAAATCTGTTGCAACATTAAAAATACTAAATCCACTCTTCTCGTGTTTTTTTTCTAAAATCTCATCTGAAATTTGCATAATTTCAGCAACTTTTTTATGGACTTTTGGTCGGGAAGCTGATCCACCTAAAAGATGTAGTGCCAACAAAAGTTGCGGTTCAATTTCTTTTTGTGTCGGCATTTTTTTATCATTTTCCATTTTTTAAAAATTATAAAATTGAGATTTATTTAAAAATTGTAAAAATTCAAAAATTAAAAATTCACAGATTTTTCAAAACCTCATTTGCATCCACTCGCACCCCCGGTCCCATGGAACTCGCAAGTGAGATGCCTTTCACGAAATTGCTTTTCACGACTTTCGGCTTTGATTCGCGCACCGCTTTCAAATAACTTTTGATGTTCTCCTCCAATTTTTCCGCATCGAAAGAAACTTTGCCGACGATGTTGTGGAGAATTCCAAAACTGTCCGCGCGAAACTCGACTTTCCCTTTTTGAATTTCCGCAATCGCGGACGCGACATCCTCGACGACCGTGCCCGCTTTTGGGTTCGGCATCAAACCTTTTTGACCGAGCGTTTTTGCGATTTTCCCCAACTTTTTCATCATTTCCGGCGTTGCCACCGCCACATCAAAATCGAGCCAGCCTTTCCCGATTTTTCCGATCAAGCTTTCTTCGCCTGCTTCCACTGCACCCGCTTTTTTGGCTGCCGCTGCTTTTCCTTCGTTCACAAACGCGACTACGCGCAATTTTTTTCCCGTTCCGTTCGGCAGTGAGACGGTAGCTCGCACAATCTGATCGGATTTTTTAGGATTAATCCCGAGACGGGTGTGAATTTCCACGCTCGCGTCGAATTTCACCGTGGAGGTCTCTTTCACGAGTCGCACCGCTTCCGAGAGAGGATAAAGTCTGTCCTTCTCGATTTTTTCGCTCGCGGCTCGCCACGCTTTCGAATGAATTTTGAGAGGATTTTTTCGTTGTTGTTTTTGCTCTCTTACTTTTTGGGGAGCTTTTTTGCGCTCCTCTTTGGCAGCTTTTTTCTCCTCTTTTTCCGTTGCTTTTTTGGCTTTCGCCTCTTCTTTTTTTTGCTTCAAAATCTCCTCTGTTGAGGTTTCAGGGGCGGAATCTTTCACCGCCTTTGCTTCTGCGGAATCATCCGCGTGCGTGGTTTTTTTGGGATTCATGAGATGGGGATTAGAGGTTCGAGCGTCCCGCGTACGCGGGACTCCCTCGAAAAAGTGGAGGGATTTTAAAAGAAGTTTTGATTAAACACAAATAGTTGAATTTCTCATAGAAAAGTGTTAAAATTAAGTATTAAAAGTGCTAAAATGTCTCTCGTGAGAGAATCTAAAAATCACGGAAAAGTTGAGAAATCCGAAGTTTCGGAGGCTGCTGCGAAGACCGAAAAAGTGGATGTGAAAAAATTAGAATCTGAAGCGGCGGTCGGCGTGGAAGCGGCGAAATTCGCTGCAGAAGTCGCGGAAATTGCAGAAACGGGAGTTGAAAGCGCGGAGAGCGGGGAGGGTTTTTCAGAGCAAAAAGGAGACCAAAAAGATGATTCCGCTGTCAAAAAATCTTCTCAACAAGCGCAGCAAGACCTCAAAGTTCACATTCACACAATCGTTTCTTCGCAAAAAATGCAGAAGCAGATTGCGGTTGCGATTCGGAAAGAAATTCGAAAAGAGGAGCAGAAGGTATTGCTCGCGTACGTGGGGATCAGAAAATATTCTCCGCATCGTCTCGCGGCGATGGTCGCCAAAATTAGAAACTTGAAAGATTTGCTTTCCAGTCTCGTGGACGCCACGAAAGAAATCCTCACCGGACTTTATTTGAAGTGGGTGAAGCGGGAGATTTGAGAATGGAAAGTGGATGGTGGAAATTTTCCGCCAGCTGCCAACTAAAAGCTGCTAACTTCGTCGGCTCCAATTCAATTTATGCCGCAGGATTTCGAAGTGATTGCGATTCCGAGGATGGACAATCTGAAGCATCCACTCCGCTTTTCGAAACACGATTTCATCGCCGATTTTCAATGGAAAATTAATCTGCCCATCGGCAGTAAGAACGAGATTTTTCACGCGGATTTTCGAACGAATTTTCTCATCCGCCGGCAAAACGAGCGGGCGAGCGGTGAGGAGGTGAGGATTGATAGGCGTGAGAATGCACGCCCGCAGACTCGGATCGAGAATCGGACCGCCGGCGGAGAGCGAGTACGCCGTCGAGCCGGTCGGCGTTGCGAGAATCACGCCGTCGGCATGGAAGGTGGCGATTTTTTTCGAATCGAGCGAGAAGTCGAGTTCGATTAGTTCGGCAAGGTTTTTTTGTTGCAGTACCATCTCATTCAGCGCGTGAAGAATTTTCACCGCCGCCCCGCCGCGGCGGACTTCTGCTTCGAGCAGCATCCGTTCACTCACTTCGAATTTTCCGCGGAAAAATTCCGCGAGGAGTTTCGTGAGATTGGCAGGAAAATATTCCGTGAGAAATCCCAAAGTTCCGTCCAAACGGACTCCTGCGAAAAGCGCGCGGCTGCCGAAAAATTTTCGCACCGCGCCGAGCAGCGCTCCGTCTCCACCGAAAACGAGGATTAAGTCAGCTTCCCGAATTTTCGAATCACGCGCGGGTTTCATTCCTAAAATTTTCGCGACCGTTTTTTCGAACAGAATTTCTTTTTTCTGTGCTCGCAAAAATTTCACTACTCTCATGAAATAATTTTTCCGACCGGTGAGCTGTCGTCCGCCGATGAGCGCGATGGAGTGAAGATTTTTCTTAAGCACGAAAAGATTTTAAATTAATTATGAAATGAAAGATAAGTTTTCGAATTTACATCCGCCGCGTCGGATTCAAATAAATCTTAATTTTCAAAATAAAAAAATTTGAAGTGAAATTTGAGACTTGAAAATTATTTTGTAAACTCGAAAATTGAAAATTGAAAATTTTTACAATCGGTATTTCGTCCGAATTCCGCTAAAATTTCGCGCATGGACGGATTTCTCGTAATCAACAAACCGAAAGGAATTACCTCGCACGATGCGGTTGCTTTCGCGCGGCGGCGTTTGAAGATTCGCAGAATCGGGCACGCCGGTACGCTCGATCCGCTTGCGACGGGGGTACTCGTTCTCGGAATCGGCAGCGCGACTCGTTTGTTGGAATACATTCTCGGCAGCGAAAAAGAGTATGAGGCGGAAATTACTTTCGGATCGACGAGTTCGACGGATGATGCGGAGGGCGAGCTCACGCTGTTTCCGAATTCAAGACCGTTCACACGCGAGGAATTTGAAAAAGTTCTGCCGGAATTTATTGGTGCGATTTATCAAATTCCTCCGAAATTTTCCGCGATTAAAATTCACGGAGAAACTGCGTACCGTTTGGCGCGGGCAGGTAAAGAAGTGAATCTCAAACCGCGATTAGTGGAGATTCACTCGCTCGAAATTCGGAATTTCAATTTTCCAAAAGCCGAAATTTCAATCCGCTGCGGGAGCGGGACTTACATTCGCTCGCTCGCGCGTGATTTTGGCGCGCGGCTGGATGCGGGGGGTTTTCTCTCGAAACTCACGCGGACGCGAGTCGGCAACTTCAAAATCAATCACGCCCTCCCGCTGAAATCGATTCGTCCTGACAAAATTATTCCAATTGAGGAAGGGATTCTGCTTCCGCAAATTAATCTCACACGGACAGAGGCAGAAAAAATTTCGCACGGTCAAAAAATTCCTGCGCGCACGAATGAGGCGAAAGTGGTCGGAATTTTTGAAGGGAAGCTGCTGGCAGTTCTCGCGCGTGAGGAAGAAAAACATTCGCTGCGACCGGAGAAAGTTTTTAAGAGTTTACAGTCGGCAGTTAGCAGTTCGCAGAAAGAAGATGTAGTTAGATTTTCGACTAAAAAAATTCGTTTGTAAAAAAAATCTGTAAACTGTCATACCAATTCGCAATAGAAAAGCTATTAATGCCGCGTAGCATTGGTATTTAAAAAGATTAGATATTAGTAATAAAATTAATTTATAAAAAACCGACTGTAATATTTCTATTGCGAAGCGGTATCAGCTGCTGACTGTGAACTATTTCCCTTTCCTTTTCGCTTTTCTGCTCACTGCTTTTCTGACAATTTCCGCGGTGAAATTTTTTCCGCAGCTCGGGCTGCTCGATGATCCGAAAAAATATGGTTTGCAGCGCGCCCCGATACCATACTTCGGCGGACTAGCGATTTTCGCAGGATTTGTCGCGAGCGTGCTTGTTTTTGTTCCTCTTTCGAAAGAAATTCTCGGGTTGCTTTCGGGGGCGGTTCTGCTCACTACGGTTTCTTTTCTCGATGACGCGTTGCGTCTCCCGCCGTTTGTTCGTCTTTTTTTTCAAATGCTCGCGGCGCTGATTCTCGTGATTGCGGGAATCGGAATTACCCATCTCACGAATCCTTTCGGCGGAGTGTTTGATCTCGCGGCATTCGATTGGAATCTCGGCTTCGGCGGAGCGGAATATCATTTCACGCTGCTCGCCGATTTTTTCACGATTGCGTGGGTTTTGCTTCTCACGAATTCGCTGAATTGGCTCGACGGTGTGCCTGGACTTTCCTCAGGTATCGCGGGGCTGGCAGCCCTCGTCATTTTTTTCCTCGCTGCGCGGGAAGGCTACCATTTCTTCGATCAATCGGCGGTGATTGCGCTCGCGGGGATTCTCGCTGGCGGCGCGTTCGCATTTACGATTTTCAATTTTCCCCCGCCGAAAATTCTGCTCGGCGACTCCGGCTCGATGTTGCTCGGATTCGTGCTTGCCGCACTCGCAATTTTTTCCGGCGGAAAAGTGGCGACTGCTGCGCTCGTCCTCGGTTTCCCGCTGCTCGACGCGGCGTGGGTGATTCTCCGCCGCATTTTTTCCGGACAATCGCCGTTTCGCGGCGATTTCGGTCATCTTCACCATCGCTTGCTGGCGTCTGGATTTTCAGAACGAAAAACCGTACTCACGGTTTATCTCGCCGCCGCATCTTTCGGCGCAGTCGCGCTTTTCATTGATTCCGCCTTTGGCAAACTCCTCGCACTCGCCGCTCTCTTCGCGGTGATGCTCGGGGTGGGATGGCGGTTGAGAAATTTTCAGCTAGAAAAATTAAATTGATTTCTGGAATACCAAGGAAGAAAATGATTTCTATTTTTTTTATTAATATTAACTTTTTTCAAAATGACTAGAAAAGAACGCAAAAAACCTGAAGGAGATTTACCTGCGATCAAGATCACATTTGGGACAATAGGCGGCGAGTATTCAGAAGTTTCTGAAATCTCTCGTAAGCAAATCAGAGGTGATGTAGAAATGCTTTATCAATTCGTTGATTTAATTTTAGAATTTTTAGAGGATACTAATAAAAGACGGGAAGAAATTTCTAAGATTATGATTTTTTTGAAAAACGAAAAAATTGGACTTTTCGGAAATCTTGAAGATTTAAGCAAATGGGCTGCGCTTGAGGTTGAAAACAAAAATCCCTCTTCGTCGAATCTCTGCGAATTTGGCTTAATGAAAAAAATGGGGTCTGAGGATTTTAAGTACTAAGCTAGTGTAAGGCTAATACTTAACTTTTTTTACTATGTTTCAAAAAAATGTTCCAAATGCGACTCATGGCAGGTTAAAAAGGTGGGCAAAAGAAAC
>JBDRIC010000076.1:0-5293 GCA_043816245.1 Patescibacteria group bacterium | reverse complement strand
CATGGTTATAAAGGATGGCATTCAGAAGAGAAGCGGACACTAAAAGATATTTTTTTAGACCCAACTTACCCAAAGAAACTCAAAGAAGTTCTCGTATGGGAAAATTTCGGAGACTACAATAATAATATTGGATTATGTTTTTCAAAAATTGCGGTAAAAAATTTGAATGCAGAATTAGGTGTATTAGAGAATTGGCGCAACCAGTTAAGCGATAAGTTAAACGAACAGGGTGATGATAAAAATAAACATCTTAAAGCTCTAGAAAATTTTATTTCAGAGAAAAGGATTTCTTCTTTAAAAGAAGTCAAGAATCAAAATTTTGATTTAAAAAAACTATTAAAGCTTTGCGAAGAGTTAAATCAAAATTACAAAAGTGGAAATTATTTTTCAGTTTTATTTTTATCGCGCGCGATAAAAGATCATGTTCCGCCAATTTTTAAATGCAAAAATTTTTTAGAAGTTTGTAATAACTCTAAAATTTCAAGTAGCTCTAAAAAGAATTTTCTACATTTGCAAAATTCATTAAAAAATATTTCAGATGGTTTTTTACATTCAAAAATCTCCAAAAGTGAAATTTTACCTGAAAAAGAAACCGTCGAATTTCGTGCAGATTTTGATGTTTTAATTTGTGAAATTTTAAAAAAATTAAAATGAATTTCCTCAAACTTCGTTTTTTTGCTCGCGAAAAAACTAAGAACTTGAATTTTTAAATTCTCTTCTCAATCTCCCGCTTCAATTCCGACAACCCCAAACCTTTTGCGGCTTCGTTCTTTGTTTCTGACGGGAATTAGTAACGCCGATTTTCCACACTCCTTTTTCCGAGAAAGCTTCAATCGTTTGACGGTTAGCTTTATTGATTACATTGGAGTGGGAAATTTTATTTCTTTTCGCATAATCCGCGAGAGTCACGATCTCGCGTCCTTCGAGATAAGCTAGTCTTTTGTGGTAGCTATTGGTTATCGCTTTGCCAACGATTTCTTCCATGATTGCAGTTTTTTCTTTTTTATCGAATTCTTTGAAGGCATCATAATACAACTTTCGATCGATGAACTTAATATTGATTGGTACGAAACCTTCTCGGATGAGGAGGTAATTATTAATCACGCGACCAATACGACCATTTCCATCTACGAATGGATGAATGTGCTCAAAAGTAAGGTGGAGCAGAGCGATTCTCTTTATGATATTTTCAGCACTTGCTGAATTATACCGAATAAGCATTTCTTCAAGTTTTTCGACTACTTGTTTTGGATCTAGTGCAATATGATTTCCGATGCGCACCCATTCGTCATTTTTTCGAAATCGACCAGCGACATCATCACGAATATTCGAAAGGAGCATCTTATGCAAAAACAAAATAGTTTCTATCTTTAATTCTTCCTCTTTTGCTTTAGTGTTTATGTAGGCAACCACTCGTGCTAAATTTTTTGTTTCAAACAATTCTCTTTCGGAGATATACCTGTCGAGATCTATTTGTAGCAGTATTTTTTCTGTTTCTTCGAGGGTTAGAGTGCTGTTTTCAATAGCGTTTGAGTTGTACACCTGTTCGGCTATTTCTGTTTCGCTCAAAAGCTTCAAAAGAGATTGTTTCTTGGCAATGGCTTTGTAATACCGTTCTCGCAGAGAACTGATCTTGCCGAATATGTTTAACACTTTTGTCATAACTGAAGTTTATTGTTTTTTCACGCTTTTGTCAACTAAACCGTGAAAATCCATTATTTTTCTGCCATTTTCACGCTTTTGCGAAAACTGGTTTAAAGAATCCTCTTCTCAATCGCCCGCCTCAATTCCGACAGTCCCAAACTTTTTTCCGCTGAAACCGGAATCGCGTTTTTGCCGTGAAAATTTTTCAAATCGATTTTATTCGCGACCAAAATTTGCGGATTTTTCTCCGCTTTTAGATCCCGCAAAATCTCGTTCACAGTTTTCTTTTTTCGCGAAATTTCTTTCGCGGAATCAGAGGAATCAAAAATATGCAGCAGCAAATCCGCCTCGCGGACTTCTTCGAGCGTGGCGCGAAAAGCCGCAATTAAATCGGGAGGCAGTTTTTCAATAAATCCGATTGTGTCGGCGAGCAAAACTTTTTTGCGAATATTCGGCAGCCAGAGACTGCCCAGCCGCGGGTCGAGCGTCGCGAAAAATTTATCGGCGACGAAAACATTCCGCTTCCCCGTCAGCGCCTTCAGTAGCGTGGATTTCCCGGAATTCGTGTAGCCGACGAGCGCGACTGTCGGCAGCCCGCTTCGCCGCCGGTGCTTCCGCTGATTTCGACGAATCACCGACAATCGATTGATTTTCGCGTCAATCATTTTGATTTCCCGCAAAATGTGCCGCTTCTCCGCCTCAATTCCGGTTTCGCCGGCACCGCGTTGGATTACTCCGCCGCCGCGCTCGCGTTCAAACAAAGTTGTCGCTGATCGCCGGTAAAGTTTCGGAATGTCGTACTTTAGCCGCGCGCGTTTCACTTGCAGCTTCGCTTCCGTCGTCGAGGCGTGCTTTTCAAAAATCCGTAAAATTACATCCACGCGATCCCACACGATTACCGGAATTCGCTGCGTGAGTTCGTAAACTTGATTGCCTTTCAAAATCCCATTTACCACGACCGCGCCGCATTTCAACTCTTTCGCCGCCTCGCCGACTTCGACCGCTTTACCCGTACCGAGGTAAGTCTTGCCGCTCGGTTGCCCGCGTTTTTGAATAATTTTGACGACGGTCATCCCGCCGAGAGTTTCCACGAGCCGGACGAGTTCCGCGAAATGCTTCTCCTCGTCAATTTTGAGAAGCTCTTTCGGAATCACATCCGCCACGATTACACGTAATTTTTCTGACAACATTTAGATTTTAGCGAATATGAGTCAAGAGTGAGATTTGACAAAAGAATAAATCTTAGTTAGGCTTCTGCCTCAATTTATTAACTTTACTAAAAATGGAAACTCAAACAACTTGCGATCTTTGCAAGAAAGACCAGGGGGCTACTTGCGTGGCAGTTTCCGAGAGCATTGTTTTGCCTAATGGGAAAACAGAAATTATTAAAAGAAAAATCCGCCACGAAGCTGGAACGATTTTCCCATCGAATTCTCCAATCGAGGGTTGTTACAAATTTCAAAAGATTAAGAAACAACCTTTACTACCACCTCTCGCTTCCTCGGTTTGACATCGAAATCAATCAAAACGATATTTTGCCAAACTCCCAAATCGAGTTTCCCATTTTTCACCGGAATCGTGAGCGAGGGCGGGAAGAGCGCGGATTTCACATGCGCGGCTCCGTTTCCGTCGTTCCATTTTTCGTGATGGTAGTCGCCTTTTTGTGGCGCGATTCTTTCAAAAGTTTCAACCAAATCCCGCTTCGTGCCCTCCTCCCACTCCATCAAAGTGAGACCGACAGTAGTGTGTTTCGCGAAAATTACTACCACGCCTTCCTCAATTTTTGATTCGCGGACAGCCGCTTCGATTTTCGAAGTGAGATTGATGAGGTCGTAATTTCCTTTCGTTTGGATTGTAAATTCCACGTGAAAAATTTTAACAGCTTTTGGCAGACAACTGTTGGCGGAGAAATTTTCAAGTTTCGAATTTCAGATTGTCTGAACCTTGATTCACCTGATTTTGAGATTTTCATGATTCTCTTCTTCACGCGCCTCCTGAGTTTTTTAGCAAGCGGTTTTTCTCGCGATCGCGGCAACCCGCAAATCAGGAAAATTATTGAAGATTCTGAACTGGTCAAATGAATCAAAAATTCTGAGCCTGTCGAATGGAGGATTCAAGACAAGCAAAGCAAGCAAGACTCAAATCCCAGTCTCGCCTCGCGAGGTGAAAATCAACTTTCCACTTTTTAATTTTTACTTTCCAATTTCCACTTTCCGAATCGGGTTGGCGAATTGATCGGGTCAATGACCCAAAACTTTTTTCACCGCTTCAGCGAGCGAGCGGAATTCTTTTCCGCTCACGATTTTTCCGAATCCCATTTTTTGCGCCTCTTTTTTCCGTTTTTCGATTTGGCTCACGATTCGAATCTCGCCCGTTAACCCGATTTCACCGAAAGCCGCGAGATCAGCGGGGAGGGGTTTCCGAATTTTCGAACTCGCAATCGCGAGCGCGACGGCGAGATCGGCGGCTGGCTCGCGGAGACGAAAACCGCCGACGACATTCGCGAAAACATCGCTCGTGTCGAGTTTGATGCCCGCGTGTTTTTGCAACACCGCCACGAGCAGCTGCAGCCGATTTAGATCAAAACCGCTTGCCGTTCGTTTCGGATAACCGAAATTCGACGGTGAGGTGAGTGCCTGCACTTCGATCAAAAGCGGGCGAGTGCCTTCCATCGTCGCGCACACGCAGCTGCCAATCGGATTTTCCGCGCGACCTTCGAGGAAGGCGGCGGAAGGATTTTTCACCTCAATCAAACCGTTCTCCCGCATCTCGAAAACGCCGACTTCACTTGTCGCGCCGAAACGATTTTTCATTCCCCGCAGCAGCCGGAAGTCGCGGTGGGGGTCGCCTTCCAGCGTGAGGACGACATCCACGAGATGCGCGAGCAGCTGTGGACCGGCGAGATCGCCGTCTTTCGTGACGTGACCGATGAGGATGACGGGAGTCCCCGTTGTTTTTGCGAAACGGAGCAGCCGCTCGGTTACCATCCGAATTTGAGGAATCGAACCAGGCATTGATGGTAATTCCAACGAGCTCATCACTTGGATCGAATCGACAATCAACAATTTTGGTTTCTCGGCATCCACTGTTGCGAGAATATTTTCGAGAGCATTTTCCGCCAAAATGTGGAGGCGAGGGTGCGCGTGTTTCGTCCGCTCCGCGCGGAGCGCGATTTGCTCAGCCGATTCCTCGCCGGAGATGAGGAGGGTTTTGCCAATCTGTTCCGCGAATTTCGCCGCGAGTTGGAGAGTGAGCGTGGATTTGCCGATGCCGGGTTCGCCGCCGAGCAAAATCAAACTGCCGGGCACCACTCCGCCGCCGAGCACGCGGTCAGCTTCGCCGATTCCGGTTTTCAGTCTTTGCAGGGGCGTGCGCGCGAGTTTATCGGCAGGCAGGGCGTGACCGGCTTTCCCGGAAACTTTTTGCCGGCTGCCGAAAAATTTTGCCTCGATAGCCTGCTCGACGAGCGAATTCCACTCGCCACAACTGGCGCACTGTCCGCTCCATCGCGGAGATTTCGCGCCGCAGTTTTCGCAAACAAAAAGGGACTTCATCAGATAATTTTTAAGTTTTATAATTTTGCCCTCAAGGGGCTCCTTCGGATAATTTTATAAATAAATCTTAAATCTTAATTTTTGGATTTCTTTGA
>JBDRIC010000075.1:0-3342 GCA_043816245.1 Patescibacteria group bacterium | reverse complement strand
AATCAGCGTAATCAAGGTTCAAGACAAAAGAGATTGGCAAGATACTTTTCTTCACCCTCAACCCCACATTCAATTGTCTGAACTGTGACCCTTCGATTAACTCAGGACAAGTTCACTTGATTATTTGATTACCATGAAGATATTTTGATCTGCCCTAAACATTTCTTTTACCGGCGCAGCCGTGTGAGTTCTTTCTGAAAACTCGCGACATCTTTAAATTCACGGTAAACGGAAGCGTAGCGAATGTACGCCACATCATCAAGCTGCTTGAGGCATCGCATCACGAGATTACCGATTTTGCGCGAGTCAACTTCTTTCTCCCCCCGCAACTCTTCTTCAATCGCATTCAAAATTGTGTCAACTTGGTCTTTCCTCACCGGTCTTTTTTGGCAAGCTACCCACAACGATTTTTCTAATTTTTCGCGGTTGAAAGGCTCGCGCGTACCATCTTTTTTTACCACCACGAAACTCGCCGCGTCCACTCGCTCGTAAGTCGTGAAACGAAATTTGCATTTGTTGCATTCCCGCCTCCGCCGAATCGCGTTGCCATTTTCAGTTTCGCGAGAATCAATCACGCTGGTATCTGCGGCTCCGCATTTTTGACAGTACATAAAATTTTAAATTTTAAATTTTAAAACAATTTTTAATTTTTCAATTTTGAAATTTCCATCTAGAAATTTACCCAAAATCTTGGGGTTTGGAAAGGGAGGAAATTAATTTAGAATCTTCGCGATGGTTGGAAAACTTTTTCTCGTTGTCGGTCCGAGCGGCGTGGGCAAGGGCACGCTCGTGAACCGATTGCGTGAGCGGCATCCCGAATTTTATTTTTCGCTGTCGGCGACCACGCGTGTTCCACGAAAAGGCGAGAAGGAAGGAAGGCAATATCATTTTTTTTCAGAGGAAGAATTCGCAAAAATGGAGAGCGAGGGTAAATTCCTCGAAACCGCCACTGTCCACGAAACCGAAAAATACGGCACACTGCGCGAACCGATTTTGCGCGCTATTCAAAATGGGAAGGTGGTGATTCGCGAAGTGGACATTCAAGGTCTTCGGAAAATTCACGAAAATTTAAAAAAAGAAAAGTTTGCGGCAATTTTTATTTTGCCACCGGATTTCAAAACACTCGAAAAAAGAATTTTGAAGAGACAGCCAAAAATTTCAGAAACGGAATTAGCTCGAAGATTAAAAAGCGCGGCGGAAGAAATTGCGCAAAAAAATCTTGCTGATTTTGAAGTGGTTTCCGGTGAAGGGGAAATCGAAAAAATGGTGGCGGAAGTCGAAAACTTCATCGCGCGCGAAACCGAAATTAACTGAGGATAACTTCACGGCTAGTGAGATAACGGTGCGTGGCGATGAAACTCGCGAATGTGCCAATCACGATTGCGGCGATGATTTGCCAGCTCAAAATCAAACCAAAACTACTACTGAAATTTTCAATGGTGGTGACGAGCATTTCTCCAAAACTGCCGTATGGTCCGCCACTGAAAATCGCGGGATTGAATCTAGAAAGTCCGAGAAAGAAGATTCCCGCACCGATGAGGCTCGCAGCGAATCCGAAGAAAATGCCCTCCAAAATGAAGGGGAGGCGAATGAATTGCTTCGTCGCACCGACGAGTCGCATGATTCCGATTTCCATTCCGCGCAAAAAAATCGCAAGTCGGAGGACGGCGACAATTATCAGAATCGCGAGCACAGAAAAGATAAGCGTGGCCACGAAACTGATTTTCGAAAGCGTACGGTCGAGCGCGATGATTTTATCAGCCGTCTGAATCGCGAGCTTCCCCGTCGCCGGCGTGTCGAGATTGAAAAGCCCGCCGTACCGGCTACTGTCGAGAAATTTGATAATTTCCTCGTGGAGCTCGGCATCTGCGGAAATCACGAGCGTGGCGGGGAGCGGCGATTCTTGCGTGTTTGCTTGCAGCCATGCGGAGAGTTGACGGTTTGCTTTTCCGAAATTTTTCACAAAATTCACGAAGGCCTGCTCGCTCGAAATAAAATTCACCTCGCGGATCTCAGGAAAAGTTTCGCGCAAATCGGATTCGATTGCGCTTGCTTGAAACTCGCTTGCCGGTTTCACAAAATTCAACGCTAGATCAAGTCGCGAATTCACGAGGTCAAGCGCGGTTTTTTGGAACGCGTTTGCAAAAAGAATTCCATTAAAAAGCATGAAAAGCAACGTGATCACCAGCACTGCCACCGCACTCGTGAGTCCGTTGCGGTAGATATTTTGAGCAGTCATCCGGAGAATGCGGAGAAGGAGAATCATTGGTTTTTAATTTTAAATTTCGAATTTAAAATTTTAAAACAATTTTTAATTTTCTAATTTTAAATGTTTCAAAATTAAAGCATTTTGAGATTTGATCCTGTCCGCCGCGGTGGACTTAAAATTAGAAATTATATTGAAATTTTTTTTCGCAGAAGTGAACTTTTAAATTTCTTGGGTTGGAAAGATTTTAGCCGAATTATTTGCGGAGCAAGATTGCGTTTTTTTAGATTTGTTTTTAATTCGGTAATCGAAAAAGTTTTTTGGTCAAAACCGAGTGCGATCACATCCGGCTGGATTTTTTCCACTGGTTTGAAAAAATCCTCGCGGTCTCCGAGTAGCGCTTTCCGCACATTTTTATCGCGCGCAACCTTCGCGAGGCGAGTCCTCTCCCGCTCGGTGGGGAGATTCCCTTTCAATTTTTTCACATTCGTATCACGCGCGATTACTGCGATTACATCCCCGAGTTCCGCAGCTTGCGCGAAAAAATTCCGATGACCGGGGTGCAAACCATCGAAAGTTCCGAAAACCATCACCCGTTTGATTCGCTTCGCTCGCTCAGGGTGAATCTGCTTCTTCATCTTGTGGATTTTCCGCGAGAAAGAAGAGAAATTCAAGTTTTGGTAACTTCTTCAACTTGTTTTCGTGTCGGTTCTCGGACTTTTTTGGCTTTATCCTGCGCATCGTCCCACGCTTCTCGTGAGAGGGTTGCGCACAAGTCAATTTGCGGATTGTGAATATCACTCATTTTGAAAGTTTTAAAAAATAAATTTAAATGAAATTTTCCGCTTATCATTTTTGGAATGCAAATTTTCTGGAAGCAAAAATTATCCACTTCTGGATCAAGAGAAAAACAGTTTGAGAAAATATTTGGAGATTCCTGTCCGCCACGGCGGATTCCATAATCGTGCTGTTAGAAACTAACCCCCGAGCGGAAGGTGGAAAGTGGACATTGGAAAGTGGATGTTGGAAAAACATTCACGAATAAAATCGTGGAGATTCGAGATGTCATTTCCGCTTTCTCAAATCACGCTAACTGTCTGAACCACTGATTACGCTGATTTAATGATTAACTATGA
>JBDRIC010000074.1:0-7751 GCA_043816245.1 Patescibacteria group bacterium | reverse complement strand
TCATAGTTAATCATTAAATCAGCGTAATCAGTGGTTCAGACAGTTAGCGTGATTTGAGAAAGCGGAAATGACATCTCGAATCTCCACGATTTTATTCGTGAATGTTTTTCCAACATCCACTTTCCAATGTCCACTTTCCACTTTCCACTTTCCACTTTCCACCTTCCATTTGGGGGTTAGTTTCTAGCAGTACAATTATGGAATCCGCCGTGGCGGACGGGAATCTCCAAGTATTTTCTCAAACTGTTTTTCTCCTGATCCGAGAGCATGATTTTATCGTACGAAAACCCGCGCGAAACCTTGCCTTTTCCTCTTATTTTTGCTAAAATAATCAGATAAATGTTCTAATTACTGTAGCTATTCTGTACGTTCCAACGAATTTCTTCACTTAATCCGACGACTACAATTTCAACATTTAAAATCCGCGGTGGCGGAAACATTTGAAACAAAGCACTATCAACTAAAAACTAATAACAACAACTACTTTGGGTTTTGCCATCCGCTTTCTCGTCCGTTTCTGGGAGCTTTTTCTCATTGCCGGAATCGCGCTTTGGCAACTTGCTTCCGGTTGGCTCACCCTCGAGCGGATGAAAGGGTGGTGGAGTTGGTTTTTGGGCGAACCCGGCTGGTGGGCACACACTCTCGAAATTCTCGTTTTCATCACGACCGCGTGGCTCATGTGGAGCGCGGTGAAATACGGGGTGAGATTATTTTATCAATTAAGGTGGGCGAAGAACTTAGTTTGCTTGAAAATCACACAGCCGCGACAAGAAACCCACAAAGATCGCGAGGAGGCAACGGAAAAAGATTTCCGCGAGAAGATCGGGGTGATGGATCAGCTTTACCGGGCGCTGCATGAAATCGGCGAGATGAATCTCGGGAACATCATTCGCAGCGCGATTTTCGAAACCGATCTCGTGAGTTTCGAACTTTTTTACGAGCAGGAAAAACTTAATTTTTACGTGGTCACACATAAATATTACGCGGGAGTGGTGGAGAAGCAGATCACGAGTTTTTATCCGGACGCGTACGTCGAGCCGCGGAAAGAGCTGCCCGACCCCGCGCCGCAAGGCAGCCACGCGAAGTGCTTTTATTTTTATCAAAAACTGCCGAACTGGCGACCATTCAAAACTTACAAGGTAATCGAAAACGATCCGCTGAACTCGATGACGAATGTGCTTTCGAAATTGAAAAAAGATGATCGCGCGGGAGTACAGATCGTCATCCGACCGCGAAAAGGCAGCCACATGATCGGCGGCTGGCAGAAAAAAGCGCGGAAAAATTTGAATCGCGAGCTGTTGAAAAAGAAGAAGCACTTCGGAATCCCCGGCTTCGGCTGGCTGATTTCATTTTTAAAAATAATGGTGCTCGGCAACGACGACGCGATCTCCGAGCTCGGCACGAATCAGCCCGGCGCGGATCGGGGCGACCCGTTCACTATTCGCGATCAAGCGACGGAGGAGAATCTCAAACACGCGGGCGAAAAAATCGTGCAGCCAGCTTTCGACTCGGTCGTCCGAATCGTCGGCGCGAGCGACAGCGAGGATGCAGCGGAACAAATCACGAACGGGCTAGCGACTGCTTTCGGAATGTACAAAAATGAATATTTGAACTGGCTGCAAAATCGGCGGATGATTTTTCTCGATCGGTTGAATGATAAGTGGATGCTGTTTAATTTTCGAAAAAGGCTGCCGATGCAGGGAGTGTGGCCGATTGCGGAAAAAGAATGCCTGCTCGTGCCGGAAGAGCTGGCAAGTCTCTTTCATTTCCCTGTGAGTCGCTACAATTACACGCCGCTAATCGAATGGCTGAAATATAAAATCCTCGCGCCGCCGGTGAATTTGCCGAAAAAGGAGGAGGCTCCTCTTTTGATCGGGTTGAATAAATATCGCGGTGAAACAAAGGAGGTGCGGATCAAATCAATCGACCGCACCCGCCATTTTTACATCATCGGGAAATCCGGCTGCGGTAAATCGGCGTTGATTTCCTACATGGCGCGGCAGGACATCGCGAACGGCGAAGGTGTCGCCGTCATTGATCCGCACGGCGATCTCATCGAAGATATTTTGAAATACGTCCCGAAAGAGCGGGCGAAAGACGTGATTGTTTTCAATCCCGCTGACATGGAGCGACCGATGGGTTTGAATCTTTTGGAAGCGAAGACGGCGGAAGAAAAAGATTTTGCCAGCCTCGCCGCGATGGAGATTTTTATCAAACTTTTTGGCAATGAAATTTTCGGTCCGCGCATCCAGCATTATTTTCGGAATGGTTGCCTCACTCTGATGGACGATGAGGAAGAGGGCGCGACGTTAATTGATGTGCCGCGGCTTTTCACGGACGATGATTTTGCAAAATACAAAATTGCGAAAATCAAAAATCCGGTCGTGCGGAGTTTTTGGGATCGGGAAATGGCGAAAACCGGCGCGCGCGAAAAAGAAGAAATGATTCCGTATTTCTCGGCGAAATTCGGACCATTCGTGACGAACACAATGATGCGTAATATCATCGGGCAGAAACATTCCGCCTTCGATTTTCGAAAAGTGATGGACGAGAAAAAGATTCTGCTTGTGAATCTCTCGAAAGGCGCGGTCGGCGACATCAACGCGCAACTGCTCGGCTTGGTCGTCGTGAATAAAATTCAGATGGCGGCGATGAGTCGCGTGAATGTGCCGGAATCAGAAAGGTCGAACTTTTGGCTGTACGTGGATGAGTTTCAGAATTTTGCGACGGACGCGTTCGCGACGATTCTCTCGGAGGCGCGGAAATACCACCTCGGACTCACAATCGCGCATCAATACATCGGACAGCTCACCCATCAGGCGAATCCGGAAGGATTCTCCCGCGAAGATCCGACAATCCGCGACGCGGTTTTTGGTAATGTCGGAACGATGATGAATTTCAAAATCGGCGCGCAGGATGCGGAATACATGGCGAAAGAATACGCCCCGCTTTTGAGCGAACAGGATGTGATCAACGTGGCGAATTATTGCGCGTACATCAAATTGAATATCGACAACACGACCACCCGCCCGTTTTCACTTTCGACGATTTGGGATGAGACCGGGAAGAATGAAAAGGTCGCGCATTTGATTAAAGAATATTCGCGACTGAAATATGGTCGGAAACGCGAATTCGTCGATCAAGAAATCGCGGCGCGGATCGGCATCGATCTCGAAGCGAAAATGGAGGAAGTGAAAGAAAAAGTTTTTGAAAAACTGCCGGACGAGCTGGAGAAAAAACCGATTGCCGGTGCGCCGGTAGAGAAGATTGACGAGAAAAAAGTAGCGGAAGTAGAGAGGGCAGCGGTGAAACAGGCAGAGACACTACAATCCACAACTAAAAACAAAACCAGTTAAAATTAGTTTTGTGAAATTCCTTCTTTCGATCTGGCACCTCCCCCGCAGATTTTTAGTTTTGTTAATTTGGATTTACCAAAAAACTCTTTCGCCCGACCACTCGTGGCTGCGGCATTTTTTTTCAAGTGGCTGTTGCCGCTTCCATCCCACCTGCAGCGAATATGGAAAACTTGCGCTCAAAAAATACGGAGTAATTCGAGCAATTCCGAAAATCGTGTGGCGAATTTTGAGATGCAACCCATGGAGCGGCGGAGGCAGCGATAAACCCTGAGGGTAAAATCCAAGCTCCAATATTCAAATTCCGAATAAATACCAATTCTCAAGTTTCAAACAAAAGAGACCTCGTGTTTTGGAATTGTAGTTTGAAATTTATTTGATGCTTGGGATTTGCGATTTGGGATTTTTACTTTTTGAAGAACAGTATTAAAGTCAATACTGATGTTCGCGTGTAAAATCCATTTCGGTTAAAATTCTTTCCGATGCAAATTCTACCAACCTGGGATCTCTTCATAATTGTTTTTTTCGCGATAATTCTCGCGTATTCTTTCATCGTCGGTCGGAATTCCACTTTGAAAATAATCATCGCGACCTACATCGCGATCCTCACCGCCGACGGCTTCGGGAATATTTTGGATCGCTTCATCCTCTCGGACGCACGGCTACTCGAGACTCCCACCGCGCTCGGACCGGAGAGTCTCGTGATTTTCAAGATTTTGTTTTTCGTGCTCGTAATTCTCCTCATCACCGTTCGCGGCAGTTTCTTCGTGGCGATGGACCGCGAACGAAGTTTGATTTTGAATCTCGCCACTACCGGCGCATTCGGATTTCTTTCAGCCGGACTGATTATTTCGACAATCCTCGTTTACATTTCCGGCGGAGTTTTCGTGGGCAATGCGACGAGCGCAATCGGCGTGGACATCACCGCCGACAGCCTCCTCGCGAAAATGATGACGGAAAATTACAACATTTGGTTTTCTCTTCCCGCAATTGCGTTTTTGGTAATGAGCTTCGTCGGCGGGGAAAAAGATGAAGTCGAAATTGTCGAACCGTGATGCATTTTTTTGGAAAAATAATTCGCGGGAGAGGTGCGGGCAGGCAGTTGAATTTTCCCACTTTTAATTTTGAGATCCCCGAGAACCTGCCTGCCGGCGGGCAAGGTTTCAAACTCGCGGAAGGAGTACACGTTGCTCGAATTTCGTGGGATCTGAAAACTTTCCCCGCAATTTTATTTTTCGGTCGGCGAGAAACTTTCGACGGCAAAAAAGCTCTCGAGGTTCACGTTCTCGACGAGAAAATCTCGGAAGCTCCTGAATCCGCAGAAGTCGAAGTTCTCGAAAAAATCCGAGACGTGCAAAAATTCACGAACGAGGAAGAATTGAAAAAACAGATTGCGGCAGACTGCCAAAAAGCGCGCGAGATTTTGGGGGTAAAATGAGAATATATTTTTTTAACCCCCCAGATATCTGGGGGGTTAAAAAAATTACAAAATTTAAAAATTATTTTGCTAAATTTTCTCCGCAAACTCGTCTCCCCGACCAACCCTCTTCGCCTCGCGTGGCACTTTTTTTGGGATTTCGCTGCCACGATTTTTTACCGTAACCCCTCGCGCGAAATAACGGTCATCGGCGTGACCGGCACGAATGGTAAAACTACAACCGCAAATTTGATCGCTAAAATTCTCGAAGTGAACGGTGAACGCGTCGCGCTTGCGACGACGATTAATTTTCAAATCGCGGAAAAAAAATGGGACAATCTCACAAAAATGACCTCGCTCGGTCGCGGCGGCGCGCAAAAATTTTTGCGGCAAGCAGTGGACGCCGACTGCACCTACGCCGTGCTGGAAATTTCCTCGCACGCGCTCATTCAACATCGCGTGTGGGGGGTGAACTTCAATGCGGCGATTCTCACGAATATTACGCACGATCATCTCGACTTCCATGGCAGCCTCGAAGATTACATCGCAGCGAAAGAGTTGCTTTTTTGGCAGCTCGCGAAGAATCGCGAGAGCGGCGAGAAGATTGCGATCCTGCCGGCAGAGGATGCGAATGTCGAACATTTTTTGCGGATTCCGGAAATCGGAATAATTACTTTTGGCTTTAAAAAAGGAGATTTGAAAGCGGAAAATTTGCGAGTGCGGGAGCATTCGCAGAAATTCGAGGTGATCGGAATGGAAGAAAAATTCGAAATTGAAACGAAACTGCTCGGTAATTTTAACGTGGCGAATATTCTAGCCGCCACCGCGCTCGCGCTCGCGCTGAAAATTCGACCGAGTGTGATTCGAAAAGTTTTTCGAAAATTCGAACCGCTGCCGGGTCGGCTGGAACCGATCGAAGCGAAGCAGCCGTTTCGAGTGATTGTCGATTTCGCGCATACTCCCGATGCGCTCGAAAAATTGTTGCGAACTTTCCGCGCCGTGACGGAGGGACGGGTGTGGCTTGTTTTCGGCGCGACCGGCGATCGCGACCGCGCGAAACGACCGATCATGGGAGCGATCGCGAGCCGCCTCGCAGATGAAATCGTGCTGACTTCAGATGATCCATTCGATGAAAATGCTGAGAAAATAATTTTTGAGGTGCGCGAGGGAATTCCACGGAAAGAGGGCGAGGGATTTTCAAGCGAAGTCGATCGAAAAAAAGCGATTCGTTTCGCGCTCGAAAACGCGCAAAAAAACGACACTGTTCTGATCGCAGGGAAGGGTTGCGAGCAGTTTCAGGTCGTGGGAAATCAGAAAATTCCGTGGGACGACCGGCAGATTGCGAGGAGGATTTTGGAAAAGCGATTCACAAAACTACCCCATAAAAAACGGTAAAATCGCCGTCCCGAGCAGCGCGAGAACCGTGAGAATCACGAAAACTTTTGTCGCAAATTTCTTTTTCATTTGAGAATATTTTTAATGATTAAATCTCCCATCTCAGCGGTAGAAACTTTTTGCTCGCCGGCAGAACCGGTGAAAATGTCCGCAGTTCGCAGACCGTTTTCGAGCGCCGCGAGAACAGCTTTTTTGATTGTTTTCGAGATCTCCGGCATTCCAAATGAAAACTCAAAAATCATTGCCGCTGACAAAATCTGCGCAATCGGATTTGCGATTCCTTTTCCGGCAATATTGGGAGCACTTCCGCCCATCGGTTCGAAGAGTCCCATCCTTTTAACCCCCGAGATATCTCGGGGGTTAATTCCATTGATCGAAGCGGAAGCCTGCAAGCCAATTGAGCCGGAAATTTGCGCCGCCTCATCGGAAAGAATGTCGCCGAAAAGATTGCCTGCAAGAATGATGTCGAAATCATTCGGTCGAACGAGAATCTGCATCGTCGCGTTGTCGATGTAGAGATGGTCGAGTTCGATTTCGGGAAATTCTTTTTCGTGAATTTCTTCGACGACTGAACGCCAAAATTGCGAAGTCGCGAGTACGTTTGCTTTGTCCACGTTCGTTACTTTTTGCCGGGAATTTCGAGCGAGCTCGAACGCGACGCGCGCTATTCGTTCAACTTCATTTCGATGGTAAATCATCAAATCACTCGCGAAATCTTTTTCTGATTTTTTTTCGCCAAAATAAACATCGCCCGTCAATTCTCGAACGACGGTGAACGCAAAACCGTCGCCAATAATCGAGGGCTTCAACGGAGAGGAATTCTTTAACATTGATAAAACACCCGCCGGTCGAATGTTCGCGAAAAGATCAAAATGTTTCCGCAACGGCAGCAACGCTCCGACTTCCGGTCGCTTTTCCGGCGGGAGAGAATTCCATTTTTCACCGCCAACCGAACCAAAAAGAATCGCGTCAGACTCTTCGCAGATTTTCAAAGTTTCGGCTGGAAGAGCTTCGCCAAACGAATCAATCGCCGCGCCGCCGACCAAACTTTCTTTCAGCTCGAACTCGATTTTGAATTTCTCGGAAACCGCCGCAAGAACTTTTTTGGCTTCCGTCATCACTTCCGGACCAATGCCATCACCGGCAAGAATCGCAATTTTGCGAAGCTTTTTGGCGGAGTCCGCCGTAGCTTTATGCGAAGGAGAAAAAAATTTTTGAGACATTTCGGGCGTGATTTTACCCCAAAAAATTCCTTCTTTCGAATTCTAGTAGTCTGTCCTTCGTAGTCCTGTGAACGCGGCAGAGGGGGTTGGATTTAAGCAAATCAACTAATCAGTGTAATAGACAATAAAACAGTTCGGACTCATACACCCCCATTTTTTGAGTGAGTATTTTCTACGTGAAAGAAGGCAGCGTATCCTGGGATAGGCTGCCTTCTTTTTTTCTGAATCTGCTTGCTTTTTTTGGTCGGCTCTCCAGCTTGCCGTTTTTTATAAATTTCCCAGGCTGGAGTCTGGGAATTATTGGGTTTGAGCTTGAGCTTTTTTTAGGGCATCAAGCTCCGCGATGCCCTCAGGTGTCCGAGT
>JBDRIC010000073.1:0-2205 GCA_043816245.1 Patescibacteria group bacterium | reverse complement strand
ATCCACTCAAGCCGATTTTTTCCGGCGCGTGTAAGTCCGACGCTACGCGCTTGGCTGCGCCAGCGCTCCGCTTTGGACTTACACGGCGTGTATTTAAAGGGAAACATACCTCAGAGTTTAAAGTCTGGGGTGTTACCTATGTGTTCCAGTTTCTTCAACTTGTTCGCTCACGATCTGAAAATTTCCAAATCCCAATTTCCAATTTTCAAATAAGCACCAAATTCCAAGTCCAAAACAAGAAAATTAGGATTTTGAATTTGAATTTGAGTTTTGGAATTTATTTGGGATTTGATTTTTGGAGTTTGGGATTTTACTTTTTTGTTGCGTAAATTTTTCTTTTTTCCTAAACTCTCCCCACTTTCACGGTGGATCGGGTCGCTCCTCCCGAGACGAAGCCGTGAAAATTTTTAACCACAAAAAGGATGAATAATTCTGATGACCTCCGCCGGCTGCTCGTTGCTGGTCTCCACTTCGGTCACAAAACCGAAAAATGGAATCCAAAAATGAAGCCGTTTCTTTTCGGAGAACGTAACGGGATTCATATTTTCGATTTGGAAAAAACCGCGGAATACCTCAAAAAAGCAATGGATTTTCTCGAAAAATCCGCGAGCGAGGGCAAAATAATTCTCCTCGTCTCGACGAAACAACAAACTCTCGAATCGCTTCCCGATCTCGCGCTAGCGCTGAATTGCCCGTTTGTGACGGAAAAATGGTTCGGCGGACTACTCACGAACTGGAATACAACGAAAGAAAGAATCCGGCAGCTGCGGAATTTGAAACACGAAAGGGATGAAACTGCTTTCGCGAAATATTTAAAAAAAGAACGAAATCGGAAATTGAAACAGATTAAAAAACTTGAACTTTGGCTGGCGGGGATTGAGAAGTTGGACAAAAAACCGGACGTGATTTTTGTACTTGATACCGTGAAAGATCGGCTCGCTGTGAGAGAGGCGGAAAAATGCGGTATTACGATAGTCGGGGTGGTCGATTCGAATGCCAACCCAGATCCGATCGACTTTCCGATTCCTGCGAACGATGACGCGATGAAAGCGATTCAGCTGATTTTGAATGAAGTACACGAAGCAATCGAGCGGGGACAAAAAAACTTGTCTTCGACTGCGATCGGGGATCCGAAAATTGCAAAACAAGAAGATTCGAAAGAAGATACAAAAATCGAGAAAAAATTGGAAAAATAATTTAAACTTTCTTTGTTTTTTTAATTTTAAAAAAATGGCTTACAAAAATACTCAAAATCCCGCGAATCCGAATCCTCCGGCTGAAAACAAAGATGTGAATGCGGCTCTTCCTACTCCGTCGGCTGAAAAAGTTTCGCCTCCTTCCGAGCTACCCGAGCTACCCGAGCTACCCGAGCTACGTGAGACGCAACCTGTCGCAGGTGCGAAGATTCAGCAGACTCCCGAGGCGACACAACCCGTTGCGGATGCGGAAGCTCAGCAAGCTCCAATCTCCGAGGCAGCGGAAATTCCAGCCGAGCCGGAAACTCAAACCGCGGAAATTTCAGCGGAAGAAGTTGAGGAAATTCCGATGGAAGAAATTACGGAAGTGAAAACTACGGAAGTTGCTCCGGAAACTCAAACCGAAAGCGAAATCGCACAGCCGGAAGAAACTCAGCAGGTCACGGCAGAAGAAACTGCGGAAGTTCCAGCCGAAGCTCCGGTGCCGCAAACAGAAGAGGTTGCGAAAATCTCGGCAGAAGAAATTCCCGAGACAATTTCGCAGCCGCAACCGGAAATTCAGTCTGAACCTGAAGTTGTCGCATATGAAGAAGAGATAATTCAAGGCGCGCCTGCGAAACCCGGAGACAAAACAGAAGCCATTTTTCCTCCGCCACCCCTCGCCGAACCTGTTTCGGAAGTCCCGCCGAGCAGCGGGGCGGCGGCAGGAAACATTCCTCCGAAAGCGGAGAAGAGCGCGCAGCCAAAATCAGGATTTAAATCGGATGGAATTACTCCGCTTGATGGCGAGGAGAAAATTTTTGCGGCGTTGGGGTATGTGGGAATTCTCGCCCTGCTTCCGCTGCTCACGCGCCGCGATTCGGAATTTGCGCAACACCATGGTCGGCAGGGACTCGTGGTTGCAATTATTTTTATCGTGCTGTGGCTTTTCGCGAAATTGGGAGACACCCTTTCCAATCTCGTTTTTGTTCTGCAATTTGCCGCAATCGTGGGAGGATTCGCGCTCGCT
>JBDRIC010000072.1:0-7695 GCA_043816245.1 Patescibacteria group bacterium | reverse complement strand
CTGTATTTCTCATATTCAGTATTCGCTTTTTGTATGGCTTTCTCGTGGCTTACTTTCCCGGCATTTGCCAAAAGTTTTTTCTCGCTGGTGTGTAAAAAATCATCAAGTTTTCCTATCCAATCAGCCATTTTCATAAGTCTCCCACTGATTGCTTGCAATTCAGCGAAATCCAAATACATGGAAACAATGAGGTTGAGCTGCTTGAGCTCTCCTTCCGAAAGGTAATTTTTGGCAATGCTGACATCTCGAGTAGTAACATATTTTCCTTTGAAATTTGTGAGTCCCATGAATGGCTTATCTGCACTTACTCTTTCGTCTATGAGCTCGGCGGCTGTGCGACCATGGACAGCGTAGTGCATTTTATTCTGAACGGTAGCAAAAAATGCTTTCGTTAATCTATCATCTTTTTTGTAGTCAATGCTGGTGATGTAAATATCGGTTATTTTTTGATAAAAATTTCTTTCGCTACTGCGAATATCGCGGATTCGTTGGAGGAGTTCTTCAAAATATCTCGACCGAGCTCCTTCTTGTTTGAGTCGGTCATCGTCCATTGTGAATCCTTTGATGATGTATTCTCTGATTCTTTCGGTTGCCCATTTCCGAAACTGTGTTCCTTGTGATGATCTTACTCGGTATCCCACGGAAATAATGACATCTAAGTTGTAATGCTGCACATTATATTTTTTCCCATCAGATCCAGTCCGTCGGAAATCCCGACATACTGATTTTTCTTCTAACTCTTTTTCTTTGAAGATATTTTGAATATGTTCAGTGATCGTTGAGCGACCTTTCCTAAAAAGCGTTGCCATTTGGTCTTGTGTGATCCATACAGTTTCGTCTTCCAGATTTACTTGGAGTTTAGTTTTTCCGTCGGTGGCGGTGTAGATGATGATGTGGGAGGGCACGGCAGGTGATTAAATTTTTGGAATCAAGGTAATTAAATAATCAAGTGAATCACGGTTCAGACGGTTTATTATTGTGCACTCTTTTGAATTCAAGACTTTTTGCTCCAAAATTGAGAAGCAAGCCGATTTTCAATTCGTAAGCTTCTAAATAATTCATGGCTTGAGCAAGATGAACATCTTCCAGTTTCGTAATGGCTTTTATTTCTACCATAATTTTTCCTTCTACAAAAAAATCTACTCGGCGGGTGCCGATTCGCTGCTTTTTGTAAAAAATTTCCATTTCATGTTCGCGGCTGAATTCCAAACTGGCATCTGCAAATTCTATCGCTAATGCGCGTTGATAAATCACTTCTTGGAATCCATTTCCGAGCGCAGAATGAACTTTCATGGCGCAGCCAATAATTTTCTCGGTAATTTCCCGGTGTTTCATTGTCTGAACCATGATTGAAAGGATTAAAAGATTATCTTGATTCTTTTTGTCTGAACCCTGATTTTCATGATTGAATGGTCGCCCTGATCGCTTGGGGAGAAAGCGCGAGCGGAAAATTCAGAATGCGTGCGAAGGAAAGAATCCAAATCTGGATGTTGGAATGCGGAATGACTTTCTTTTTGTCTTGAACCATGATTTTCCTGATTAAAGGATGAGCATGATTGCGCGAAAAGAAACCGCGTGCTGAATAAATCAATTCGCGCGTGAAAACAAGAATCAAGCTAATCCGGTAATCAAGTGAATCAAGGTTCAGACGGTGGGATTCGGAGATATTGTTCATGGCTGTTTTTTAGATTTTAAAAATTTTTTCATTTCTTTAGAAAGAAGCTTTGGTTGTAATTCGCTTATGTGTGTCAAAAAATCAGTCAGTTTGAAGAGAGCCTCGCTATTATCTTTTGTTTTCCTAAATATTGCTTCTAAATACTTCTGAGAAATTTTATTCTTATTGATATGCAACAAACACATGGAGACAAAAAATATATCAGCTTGGTTAAAGCTGCTAATTTTAAATTCACGTATTAATTTTTCTATAATGCATTTTCTCATTTTTTTAAATTTTGGAATTGAATCCAAGAAAGTTTTATATTCCTCAATTTTCAACAATCCCTCTTTGTTTTTCCAAGATGTAGTTTTGTAATAATTTTCACAGTTTCCATATCTAACATAGGGCAATTTCTGTATGTCATCATAATAATCTTTATCATTTTTAATGAAGTACTTTTGATACAAAAGAAAAATATTATCTCCTACATGTTTTAAAATTTTTCCGAAAAGCAGATTAATGATTGATTTCATAATAAAGAAATTAAAAACCTTTCACTCTCACCTCACCCCGCATCAACCGTGGAAGCAAAGTGTCACGGAGAGTAGAGAGCGTTTGGATTTGTAAATAATTATTGAAAATCTTTTTATCAATCGGATTTGTAACGGATTCAAACTGTGTAAAGATTTCTTCTTTTGGTATTACAACCGCAATATTTAGAAAACCATCTTTGTTGATTGAGCCAAAAACAGTTCCCTCGGTTTCAAATTTATCAAAAACTTCTTTGAGTGATTTAATTTTATAAAGTGCGTAAAACTTATATCTTCCCCTCACTGCTCCCAGTCCTCGACCAATACAACATTTTTCAGATGCAACATTAATGTCTCCAACAGGAGCGCGGACACTTACTAAAACATCGAATTTTTCAGCAATTCTTTTTGGTTCAGTGGTATAAAGTCGAGTTTTTGGAAACCTTTCTTGAAACTCTGCTCGTCCCTGAAAGAAGATCATACCTTCTTTCGCCTCGTTATAACTTTCTCCACTTGGAGATTGTCCCATAATAATTTCAAATTCATCTCCCAACTTTCCAACCTTCCATTCTTCCGGAATCTCCCCCAACTCCGAATCCACCATATTTACTTTCTCACAACCCGGAAACTTAAACTCCACAAACCATCGCTTAAAAATATTCTGCGCAATAGCTTCGAGAGTTTGATTTTGTTTGCGTAGTGATTCGATCTTGTTATCCAATGAAGAAAGCACCGCTGCGATGGCGTGTTGCTCGGGGAGAGGAGGGAGGGAGATTGGGAAGCCTGCAAAGTTTTTTGCGTTAGCTCCTCCTTGCGCAGATCCTCCTTTAACTGAGCCAACAAATCCTTTCCAGAAATTAGATCGAAGCAAGAAATCAATGAATTTATAGTCTGCTTTTTTGGGATCAATGCTAAATCTTATTAGATATGATGCGAAAACAGCATCAACATCTTGTTTAATCGTTGCAGTCGCTCCTGTGGAATTTCCAGTTCGGGCAACAACTACATCTCCAATTTTCAATTTGTACTTTTGATGGTTATTTTCAGAAATAGGACAGTAAGGAACTTTGTTCCAATTTATAAAGTCATCTTGAATGTCTGTAATTCGTAAAAATTTCGGACCAATCTTCTCTTTTGTTGCACTTTCGGTATATCCATACGCAATGCTAGAAGCCACTTCTCCAAGTGTCGTCTCTTGCCAGCCTGCCTGTGCCGTTCCCGACACGGCAGACAGGTCGTTCTGTGTTGCGGTTTTTGCCATCTTATTTTTTCTTATTTTTAGATTTCAAAATCTTTCTCTCCTTTCTCGCAGGCAAAAAATTCTCCCCACTCACAACCCGCTTCCCCGTTTCGTCCTCCAACTCCAGCCGCGCCTTCTTCGCAATACCCCCGCCCCTTTTACCCGCCTGCTTGTTTTTCAACATACCATCAGCCCTCATGTTTTCCGCAATCTGCCGAGTCGAAAGCTCCGCCAAAGCCGTGAAGATCAGCTCCGCCTCGCTCATATGATCACGCAGATTTTGAGACTTGAGACCTTTGAGAGCTTTGTGATCCTTCACGGAAATATCCGACCACTCCTGATGGATAATATTCGTGAGAATCGCAAACTCCTGCCCCGCTTTGATTCCATGCCCGCTCCAATAATCAGTGAGCTTATTCCTGGTCTCTTGCCCCAGCATCCGCTGTTGAATCCATTTATCACTCCGCCCATGCTGCTTCCAATTTTCCCGCGCTCGTTTGAGTGATTTTTCTGGATCCGCAATTTCCTGCAAGCGCTCATTGCCCACCTTCGCCAGCCAAAGCTTGATCGGCTCAGCTTTTTTTGAGGGAACAGATTGAATCAGACGAAATATAGTTTCGACAGTCGCAACATCAGTTTTGTAATATTTCCCGTCAGCAGCCAGCAATTTCAGTTTGTCACATTTTGTGACAGACTCGTTCCCTTCCCCCTTTAGGCGACTTTTGAGCGTAGTCCAATAACTCTGGGCTTTTTTAAAATCTTTCTGGTCAGTCAGGGCAGCGACAATATCGATAACTGAAAAATACCAGGTTTCGGATTTTTCATCATAGTGTCGCCGAATCTGAAAGTTTTCAAAAATAGCAAGTGATTGATCGTTCATAATTTTAAAATTAAATTTTAAACCCAACATTTTTAAGCTGTTTTTTAATTTCCTCATCTAGCTTTTTTTCCTCCTTCATCTGCTCACTCAGCTCTTTCGTCAGCTTTTCCATCTTCTCCTCAAAAGGAATTCCGTCATCAACCTCATCAGGAATCCCAACATAACGGCCGGGAGTCAAAACAAAGCTGTGTTTCTCGACTTCCGCTACATTCGCCGATTTGCAGAAGCCTTTGATGTCCTCGTACTTCCCACCTGCCTGTGCGTCGCACGCAGACAGGCCCTTCTTCCGCCACTCATGATAAGTACCGGAGATTTTCGCAATATCTTCATCGCTGAAAACCCGATGAGTGCGATCCTCCATGTGTCCCAGCTCACTCGCATCGATGAAAAGAATTTCGCCAGTGCGTTTGCGATCACCATTCATCTCGTGGCGCTTTTTGGAAATGAACCAAAGACAAACTGGAATGCCAGTATTGTAAAAAAGCTGCTTCGGCATCGCCACGATACAATCAACTAAATCAGCCTCCACAATATTCTTACGAATTTCTCCTTCGCCCGAAGTGTTGGAAGACAGTGAGCCATTCGCCAGTACCAAACCCAAAAGACCTTTGGGCGAGAGGTGGTAAATCATGTGCTGAATCCAAGCATAATTCGCATTGCCTGCTGGCGGAAGTCCGTATTTCCAGCGTGGATCAGTCCGCAGAAGCTCCTGCCCCCAGTCAGATTGATTGAAAGGTGGATTGGCGAGAATGAAATCAGCCTTGAGGTCAGGGTGTGTGTCCTTGAGGAAGGAGCCTTCGTTATTCCATTGGACTTGAGAGCCATCAATTCCACGAATCGCCAGATTCATCCGACTCAAACGATAGGTTGTTTGATTGCTTTCTTGTCCATAGATCGAAATATCATCGAGCTTGCCTTGATGTTCTTCCACAAATTTTTCACTCATCACAAACATTCCACCCGAGCCACAGCAAGGATCGTAAACCCTGCCCTTGTATGGCTCTATCATTGATACGAGAACCTTCACTACTGATTTGGCAGTGTAAAACTGTCCGCCTTTCTTACCCTCTGCCGATGCAAATTCACCAAGGAAGTATTCGTAAACTCTGCCGAGAATGTCTTTAGACTTCGCAGCTTCTGTGCCGATGGCGATATCGCCAATGAGATCAATCAATCCGCCGAGAGCAGTCTTGTCCAGATTAGCCCGAGCATAAACCTTCGGGAGAATCCCTTTAAGATTAGGATTTTCCCTTTCGATTGCTTCCATTGCTTCATCTACTATTTTCCCGATGGTAGGCTGTTTTGATTGAGAGTGTAGGTGAGACCAGCGAGAGCTCGGTGGAACCCAAAATACATTCACACTTTTGTATTCATCTTTGTCTTCGGGATCAGCTCCATCCTTTATCTCATCCTGTAATTTTTTGTGATGAGCCTCGAAAGAATCGGAAATATATTTGAGAAAGATTAAGCCAAGTACTACATGCTTGTACTCCGCTGCATCGATATTCTTGCGTAGCTTGTCCGCAGCCTTGAAAAGCTGTTGTTCAAATTCTCCACTTGTTTTTTGGGCTTTTTCTTTACTCATATCGAAAAGAATTATTTCTTCGATTTTATTCTAAAAGAATTAAATCTTCTTTATTTTAACACGCAAAAAAGACCATCCACGCCAAATTCTTCAACCCAAAATCCAAGCAGAATCTACTTCTTCCCATGTTTCGCCCGCGCCTGCTCAATCGTGCCAACCATGTAAAAATCGCTTTCACTCAAATCGTCGTGCTTACCTTCGAGAATCTCTTTGAAGCCGCGCACCGTGTCTTCGAGCTTCACATGCTGCCCTGGATTTCCGGTGAAAACTTCCGCAACATGAAAAGGCTGGCTCAAAAATCTTTGTAACTTCCGCGCGCGGACGACGGTCATTTTGTCTTCTTCCGAGAGCTCGTCAATTCCCAAAATCGCGATGATGTCTTGCAAATCTTTGTATCTTTGAAGCACTTTTTGCACTCCGCGCGCCACTTCGTAATGTTCCTCGCCAACGACATTCGCATCGAGCTGCCGCGAAGTCGAATCCAGCGGGTCCACCGCGGGATAAATTCCCTGCTCGGTGAGAGCTCTCGAAAGCACGACCGTCGCGTCGAGGTGGGCAAAAGTATTTGCCGGAGCGGGATCGGTGAGATCATCCGCTGGCACATAAACCGCTTGAATTGACGTGATTGAACCATCCTTTGTTGACGTGATTCTTTCCTGCAATTCTCCCATTTCCCCCGCGAGGGTCGGTTGGTAACCGACCGCTGATGGCATTCGACCGAGCAGCGCGGAGACTTCCGAGCCAGCTTGGCTGAAGCGGAAAATATTATCAATGAAAAGGAGCACATCGCGATGCTCGACATCGCGGAAATATTCCGCCACCGTCAATCCCGTCAAACCCACTCGCAGGCGCGCGCCGGGAGGTTCATTCATTTGCCCGAAAATCAGCGCAGTTTTGTCGATTACTCCCGATTCCTGCATCTCGCGGAAAAGATCGTTGCCCTCTCTTGTTCGTTCGCCCACGCCGCAAAAAACCGAATAGCCGCCATGGCTTTTGGCGACATTATGGATTAATTCTTGAATCAAAACCGTTTTGCCAACGCCTGCTCCGCCGAAGAGTCCGACTTTGCCGCCTTTTGCGAAAGGGGCGAGGAGATCGACAACTTTGATTCCGGTTTCAAAAATTTCAACCGCCGTTGTCTGATCGGTAAATGCCGGCGCCTCGCGGTGAATCGGCCAGCGCTCTTTTGCTTCCACTTTTCCCGCGCCGTCCACCGGATTGCCCTGCACATCGAGGATTCTGCCAAGAACCTTTTCTCCCACAGGCACCGTGATTTGCTCGCCGGTGGCTCGCGCTTCCTGCCCTCTTTTTAGTCCGTCGGTCAAATCCAGCGCGACGGTTCGCACCACTCCATCGCCGAGATGTTTGTAAACCTCGCAGCCGAGCTCGCCTGCTTCGCCGCGATCAATTGCAATTCGTTCGAAAATTTCCGGAAGATTGTCTGGATCAAAAGCAATGTCCACGACCGGTCCGATGATTTGGCGGATCTTGCCTATCTTTTTCGATTTGGTTGCTGATTCCATTTTAAAAAATTAAAAATGCCGGAGGATTCTAAATTCGGAGGGGATAGAAATCAATTCTTTTTGAAGAAAAGATTAGTTCATGTTAGGCAATCGAGATTGAAAAACCTTGGGGATTCACGGCTTTCAGCGCTTCCCAGACTTGCTCACGCGTGGTGTTTACAATCGCGATATCTTCCCTGCCCAATTGCAATACTCCGCCAGTCATTTTACAAATTTTGTTGAGCAAGTCCTGAATCGACTCTCGAAAAAAATTTTTATTGCTGGTAGGAACTTCCGTAAC
>JBDRIC010000071.1:0-2079 GCA_043816245.1 Patescibacteria group bacterium | reverse complement strand
CGGAGAATCATAGTTAATCATTAAATCAGCGTAATCAGTGGTTCAGACAGTTAGCGTGATTTGAGAAAGCGGAAATGACATCTCGAATCTCCACGATTTTATTCGTGAATGTTTTTCCAACATCCACTTTCCACCTTCCGCTCGGGGGTTAGTTTTTCTCAAACTGTTTTTCTCCTGATCCGGAGCCCCTTTCATCTCGCCAATCTTGAAAAATAAATGCCTATGAAGAATTGAGGCTGAGATGGTAAAATTCGGCAGATGGAGAATAAACTCAAGGCTTCGCTTTTCAGTCGGTTTCGGAAGAGACAGCAACAGGAAACTTCAGAGGGAAAGTGGTTGCGAAAAGGTTTGATTTTTGGTGGAATTTTGCTCGTGGGATTTATTTTTCGCGTGTGGATTACCCTTGTCATTCTTCAAATTGGACAGTTTGTTTTCACACCGATTCTTCCGAATATCGACGATGTCGACGCGCTTTTTGCTTCGCAGTCCACGATAATTTACGATCGCGAGGGGAGCGAGTTGTACACGATTCACGGAGATGAGAATCGTTTCGAGATTCCGTTCGAAAAAATTCCGGAGACCGTGAAGTTCGCGACGCTCGCGGCGGAGGATGATCAATTTTATTCCCATCCGGGCTTCGATATCGACGGTATCGCTCGCGCGATTCTCGGGGAGATGGGTTTCGATTTCATCGGTGGAGGTTCGACGATTACGCAACAGTTTGTCAAAAACGCTTATCTTTCCCCGGAAAAAACTTACTGGCGCAAATTGCAAGAGCTGATGCTTTCGCTCAAATTTGAAAACAAATTCACAAAAAACGAGATTCTCGAAATGTATCTCAATCGCATCCCGTACGGCGGGAATGCGTATGGTATTCAGGCTGCCGCGCAAACTTTTTTCAACAAAAATTCGGAAGATCTCACTCTCGCGGAGGCAGCGGTGCTTGCCGCGCTCCCGCAGCGACCATCGCGATACTCGCCGTACGGACAGAATCGAGAATTTTTAATGGGGAGTTGCAGCAAGGTTTCCACAGTCGAAGTCGTGGAGACTATTAAAGCTAAAGCTGCTGAAAATTTAAAATTAAAAATCCGCGCGACGGGAGAAGTGTGGCTCAAAATTTCCGTTGACGGCGAGGTCAAACGTGAAGCGATTTTTAAAAGCGATGAGATTTTTGAGTCCCCATTCACCGAAGATTTCAACATTATTTCCGGCAACCAAAATTTCCAAATTCTCGTGAATAGGGAGGAGGTTGCCACGAAAAATCAATCGAACTTCACCGCTTCGAAAAAAGATTTCGCGACAAAAATTGAAATAGTCGCGAGCCAAAATTCGTGCGAGTCGATTGATGATCCTGATTACGAAACAGGAAGGAAAGACTACGTTTTGCAGCGGATGCGTGATCTCGGTTTCATTTCCGAGGCGGAATTTTCCACGGCGTGGCAAGAATCGAATGAATTGAAATTCACCGCATATCGCGAACCAATCGAAGCTCCGCATTTTGTGTTTTTTGTGCGCGATATTCTCGAAGAAAGATTTGGCAAAGATGTCGTCGAGCGTGGCGGGTTGCGGGTTTTCACTACGCTCGAACCCGCGCTTCAAACAAAAGCCGAAGAATTAATCGCCGCGCAATTTCCGCAATCGGAAGATCCCGACGGGAATGTCGCATGGGGACACAACCGTTTTGACGCGACTAATGCTTCTCTCCTTGCGGTCGACAACGAAACCGGTCAGATTCTCGCGATGGTCGGCAGCCGCGATTATTTCGAGACGCTTCGCGAAGATGGTTATGGCAATGACGGCGCGACTAATTTGACGACGCGTCTGCGGCAGCCGGGTTCGAGTTTCAAGCCAATCGCGTACGCCGCTGGTTTGAAAATGGGATTCACGCCCGCTTCTGTTTTTTGGGATGTCGAGACGAATTTTGGCGGGGCGGATGACTACACTCCGCAGAATTACGACGGGACTTTTCTCGGACCGTTGTCGATGCGGCGCTCGATCGGTCATTCACGGAACATTCCGGCGGTGAAGATGGCGATTCTCGCGGGAGAACTCGCTGTAGTCGAGACGGCGCACGAACTC
>JBDRIC010000070.1:0-2720 GCA_043816245.1 Patescibacteria group bacterium | reverse complement strand
TTTAGGGTCAAGTGTTTAGGAGATTTGGGAAGCTTCGAACGCGAATTTAGAATTTATAAGAATTGACATGGTTGCCCTTGTAATTTGTAACAGAACTGCCTTTCATATTTTTGTAATTTGTTTTCGTAATTCATACAAGAGTTTTATTCCATGATCCCCAAGGGTGTTAAAATTCCTCGCGATGAAATTGTCGGCAATTTTCCGTAAGAAGTGGGAATGGTTCGCGTTCGCGGCATTGCTTCTCTTTTTCGGGCTGATTAAATTTCCTACTTTTGACGCGTATTTTGCGGACGGCTGGATTTACTTTTATTTCGGAAAATTGGTGAGCGAAGGGGCGCTGCCGTACCTCGATTTTTATTATTCTTCGCCGCCGTTTCTGCCGTGCTTCGCGGGATTGCTCCATACTCTTTTTGGTTTCAATCTTCCGCTTGCCGCCGCGTTGCCAACCGTTTTTTCCGCGATCGACGCGCTGCTCATTTTTCTGCTCCTTCGAAAAAAAACTTCGAATTTCGCGAGCCTGCTTGCGGTGGCGGTGTACCTCTTTTCTTTCGCGACGCTCGCTACCACGAAATTTTATTCCGAGGCGCATCCGCTCACGACTTTCGCGCTCGCTGGTTCGCTGCTTTTTTTCCACAAAAAATATTTTTGGGCGGGAACATTTTTCGGATTGGCCGGTCTCACGAAACTTTACGGACTCGTGCCGGCTGTTTTTCTGCCGATTTTAATTTCCAAAAAACCGCGCGAACTCGCAAAATTTTTCGGCGGAATTTTTCTCTCATTCGGCATCCCGAATCTCATTTTTCTGTTCCTCGTCGGTCGCGAATATCTCGACTTCATTTTCTTCAACCATCTTGGCAAAGAGGCGGGGATTCCGAAAGGTCGGATTTTTAAATTTTTTCTCGCGCACGATTGGGGATTGCCGGCGGTTGCCGCGCTCGCGCTTCTCGCCAAAAAAAAAGAAAAAACTCATTCTTGCGCTGCTGCCGCTCGCCGCGCTCGTTGTTTTTTACGCTATTTTTCCCGACATTTATTATCTTTATTTGAAAATTTTTGTCGCGCTCTTTGCCGTGCTGCTCGCATTTGTTTTCGCGGGAAAATTTATTTTTCAAAAAAAAACGGTGGTTAGAATCGGAATCGCGCTGCTGCTCGCGAGTGGCGCCACCGCCACCAATTTTTATCTCCGCAGCTACGCGCCTGTTTCCCGCATCGACGATCTCGCGGGGATCGTGGAGAAAGTTTCCATGGAAGCAGATCCGGATCAGCCGATTTACGGGAATTTTGCGATTACTCCGCTCGTGGCTCTTTTGAGCGAGCGGGAGATTTTCCGAAATTATGTCGACACGAATTCCAAATTTATCGATCTCGGGCTGATCGATCTCGAGCAGCGGGCGGCGGAATTGAAAGCCGCGAGGGTGCCGGTAGTAATCACGAAAATTTTTATCGATCCGAAGACTTCGCAAACTTTGGGGATTGAAGATGTTTTGCCGGACGAGTTTTTTCAAACAAACTGTGAGCCAGCAGGATTTTTCCCGATTGCGGCTGATTTCGAAGCAAATTGGGTGGTAGTGTGGAGGTGTGGTTACGACGATTCAAGCAAGTAGTTTTCACCCGCGAACTTCGCTAAAATTCTTCAGCTTACGGTGGCTGGGAGCTTCTTTCTTCTCCCACTTTCGTGGGATTCGGCGGACTGGCAGTTGGTTGAAATGTGAGGAGGTGCGTGAGTACCGCAAGCCAAACTAAAACCAAACCCAAAACATCATGGTGGCTGTAGCTCAGTTGGTTAGAGCGTCGGATTGTGGTTCCGAAGGTCGTGGGTTCAAAACCCATCAGCCACCCCAGAGTTGGAAATTGGATGTTGGATGTTGGAAAGTGGAGGGTAGAGGGTGGCTTTTAAATTGGATTCAATTATGTGTCAATTTGAAATTTGTAGATTTAAGTTAGTATTTTGTTGTAAGATTAAAATTTGATTTATATCAAAAACAATGTTAATGTTAAGAACTAATTGAATAATTAAAATGCCAACTGCGTCTATTGCTAACGATAATGTACTGCCAATTGATGTGGCTAATTATCCTAATGAGTGGGTTGCGTATTTCAAGGGAGATGAATTTGTTTTAGATCACGACGCTGATCCAGCCAAATTAGTTAAAAGAGTTAAAGTAAAAGAAAAGGCTTTAGGTAAAGAGGCCATTTTGGCTTTTAGCACGCCAAAAGGAAGTTGTTTTTACTAAAAATTCAAATAGTGGCTTCTTCGATAACGCTTCCATACGCCGAGTTTAAAGATATAGAGGGAAATGTTTTTCATAAACCGCACATCCAAGGAGTTCTATCTTTTGGCAGCTTTCGAATTCCAACTCAGATGTTAGTAGACAGTGGCGCTGACTGTTGTTTAATTCCGCACGGCTATGGTGTAGCACTGGGCTTGAAAAAACCTCAAAGTTCAGAAATTGAAAAAACTAATGGTATTGGAGGGGCAACCGATTTTGTTAGGAGAAAGCTAAAGGTTGATTTTAATTTTCATAATAGGCATAAATTTGGATTTGAAGTGGAATTTCACTGGCTAATAAAGATGGACGCTAGGTAGATTCAAGCATCAAACCGAACGAATTTTGAACTCCACAGCGGGAGTAGAATAGCCAAGTGTTTTACGCGGTCGAGAGTTTAATTTTACTACTACTTCATCCACATAATCCTGAGTGAGAAGTTCAGACGGGATGTTT
>JBDRIC010000069.1:0-3350 GCA_043816245.1 Patescibacteria group bacterium | reverse complement strand
ATTCACCATCTTTCCGCTTTTTACCATTCCGCCCACCGTTTGCTCATGACCTTTCGTGAAGAAAATTCCGCGCACTTCGAGTTCACCCAAAACAGTTTCAATCTCCTCCGGATCAAGCAGTCCGTTCAGCATTTTTTCGATTTCTTCCAGCAGTTTATAAATAATCGTATGCTGACGAATTGTCACGCCCTCGCGATCTGCGAGCTTCGCTACTGCGACAGGCACCTTCGAATGAAAGGCAATCAAAAAGTTATCAGCAGCCGCAGCCATCAACACGTCCGTCTCGCTCACATTTCCTACGCCGCCATGGATGATTTTAGCCTTCACGTTTTCGTTTCCGATTTTCCCGATATTTTCTCGAATCGCTTCCAAGCTTCCCTCCACATCCGTCTTCAAAACAATTTTCAATTCCTTCAAATCGCCTGCATTGATTCTTCCGATAATTTGGCTCAGCCCGCTTGCTTTTTCTCGCGTTGCCGCATCGAGAATTTTTCGCATTTCAATCGCTTTTTTTTTCGCCGCCTCGGCACTTGGCAAAGCCTGTAAAATTTCGCCTACTCCGGTTTGCGGTAATTCCGACAGCCCGGCAATCAAAACCGGCATTCCGGGAAGAGCTTCTTTTACAGTTTTTTGTTTCCAATCAAACATTTTCTTCACTTTCCCGACTATCGGTCCGATCACGAAATTGTTTCCCGCTCTCAGCGTGCCGGTATTTATCAAAACCGTTGCGACCGGTCCGAGCGATTTATCTAATCGCGACTCGATGACCGTTCCCACCGCCTCGCGTGCAGGATTAGCTTTCACAGGGTCGAGATCATTTGTCAGCAAAATAATTTCCAGCAACTCTTCAATGCCTTGATTTGTCGGCGCGCTCACTCCGACCACTTCTGTTTTGCCGCCCCAATCGGATGGCTGCAAATCGTGCTCCGCGAGCTCGCCTTTCACTTTTTCGATGTTCGCGCCGGGTTTATCGATTTTCGTAATAGCTACAATTATCGGCACCTCCGCTTCGCGTGCGTGATTGATTGCTTCCACTGTCTGTGGTTTCACTCCTTCTTCCGCCGCGATGACGATGACGGCAATGTCAGTCGCTCGCGCACCACGAGCTCGCATCGTCGTAAAAGCCTCGTGACCGGGAGTGTCGAGGAAAGTAATTTTCCGCGCAACCCCCGCCTTCGCGAGGGCAAGCCCCCGATCGCGGTTGAGGGCAAGCTTTTCCTTCGATTTTTCCGAACTCGCCACCTCGACTTGATAAGCTCCGATGTGTTGCGTGATTCCACCGCTTTCGCCTTTCACGACATTCGTTTTTCGAATCGCGTCGAGTAACGTGGTTTTCCCGTGATCGACGTGTCCCATCACCGCCACGATTGGCGGTCGTTCGACGAGATTCGCCGGATCGTCTTCAAGCAGCTTCGCGATGTTGCCTTTCAAAATTTCTTTTCCGCTCACAGCACTCGTATCTCGTGCGACATTGCAGCTGAAAGCTTCCGCCACGATTGCCGCTGTCTCGAAATCGATGATTTGATTTAAATTGCTCATCACTCCATTTTTCAACAGCTCTCCCACGATTCGAATCGGACTCACGCCCATTTTTTCTCCGAGCTCGCGTACGGAAATCGCATCCCCGATTTTGATCTCGCCTTTTGCGGCGGCAGCCTGCTTGCTCGTATCCTGCATCGCTTCCTCGCAACGCTCCTGCTGGCGGGTGATGCGCTTCACTTTTTCTTTTTCCATTTTTTTTACTTTTCGTGAAATCAATTTTTCACTCGCTTTTTTTGCTCGCGCCCACCGCGCGCGTGCGGCTTCTTGATCGCCGCTCACTTTTTGTTCGCCCGGCTCCTTTTTTTTCGCCGCCTCTGCATCTGTCTCAGCGCGTTTCTTTTTTTCAGCTTTCTCGTCGGTTTCTTCTTCGGGTTCCTCGTCAAAAACCATGCCCATCAATTCCTGTTCAGGTTCTTTTTCTTTTTTCCATTTTTCCATAACTTCATCTGCTTTTTCCGCGTCGATTTCTAGCGCCTTTTCAGCCACGCCAAAATTCGAGAGCTTCGCGCGAAGTTCTTCCGTTTTAATCCCGAGTTTGCGGGCAAGATCAGAAACTCTCATAAAAAGCTGAAAAGCGTGAGCTTGATTTTACTCGAAAAGCCAAAGAATGCGAATTTAGACGAAGGTATTCCGCGGGCGATTTTTTGTCGGCAGGGTGGGGATGACGGCGCAGGAATTCACAAAAACGGTTTCCGTCTCGGCGAAGCTGATTTCCGCATGTCTAGCGAGTTCGAGAGCTGCGGTGATGCGGGGAGCTGTGCATTGTCGCGCCAATTCATTTTCCGACCGAGAGTTTTGATATGGAATTTCACGCGGAGATTTTAGCGAGTTTTGAGGGAGGAGTTTCGAGAGAAGAGGGGTTGACAAAAGAAAAACATTAGTTAAAATTGACAACCCTAAAAAATAGTTTAATTAACTTTTTAAAATATGAGAGAAGCTGATATTCATCTGAAAAATCCCGAAAATTTTATTCGGATTGCGACACCCGAAATAATTTCATATGAGTTTTTGTCGGGAGGAATTAAGTTTGCTGAACTCGAAAAGAATCCAGAAAAATTTTATGCAATCTGGGAATTTTTAAATTCAAAAGATGCGGAAAGTGCTGATTTTCAGCCGGGAGAGCTTGAAAGGCTAAAAAAGGATTTTGAAATTCCGGGAAAGATCGCGGGAGTAGATGCGGTGCTTGAGGAGATTGACTATTACCGGGATCTGTCGAACGAAAATTTTGATCAGGAAATTTATTTTCAAGCTTTGTCTGAACTTAAAAAAAGAATTTTTAGGCTTGAAAATCTGCTTGATCCAAATTACAAGTGGGAAGATTTCGAGAAAAAGGTAGAAAGTTCCGATTCACCAAGCCTGAAAGAGCTTTTTGAGGATCTTAAGGAAAAAATTAAAAAGTCACAAAAAAGCACAATTCGAGGTTGGTTGAAAGAATCTTTCAGTGACGATAAAAAAAATTATAGAAAAACAGGCTGGCTGAATAGTCCAGATCTGGAGCCGTATTTCGGAAAAACTACATTGATGCTTCTCAATTCGTACGTTGTCGAAATACAAAACGTTGGTGAGTTGGTGAAATCGAATCGTCCTGCCGACATTGCCAAAGTAAAAATATTAACCGAGCTATTAAAGCTTAAGAAAAATGATGGAATGATAACCAAAGAAGAAGCTATTTTTTTTAAATGCTTGCTTGCAGCGGTCAAGTTAGAAAAGAGCATTGATGGTGCGCCGGTTTTAGAAATTTTGGCAGAAGATTTACTGAGACCCGAAATAGTAAAAATTAGGGAGTGGATAAGAAAATTAATTACCGG
>JBDRIC010000068.1:0-3149 GCA_043816245.1 Patescibacteria group bacterium | reverse complement strand
CGAGAGGTTCGGGAGGAGGAGGGGGAGAAGCGGGGTGAGAAATTTCAATCTCCGGAATGCTGTCCACCACTATTTTTTCAATCGCTCTCTCATATTCATTTTGAAACGAAGCAAAAAGCGGTTTATAAATTTCTCGTGCGGGATAATTTTCCATCACAATCTCACCTTAATTTTGGAGCGCTTGCGTGTATTCGAGAAAAAGATTGCCGCCGCTCAAGCTCATCGCCAACACGCAAAAAAACAGCGCGAAACCCGCGATTCTGCGCAATCTTCGCACTTTCGCATAAGAATTCAGCTCGGGAAAACCTTCGTTTTCTATCTCCATATTGTTTATTATTTTAGCAAGAACTTGCTGTTTTTGCAAGTTTATTTCAATTTAATTTTCACTAATTTGCTAAAATTCCCGTGTTTAAAAAAATCAAAATGGAAGTGTTCAATATTATCCAATCTTTTCTCGCGAAAATTCCCACTTTTGAATTTGGGGGAGTGGACATGAAGAATGTGGGAATTGCTTTCGCGGTGTTGCTCGCTTGCCTTCTGTTTTTTAGAATCTTTCACACAACTATTCTCAAAAAATTAAAAAAGCTCGCACGGAAAACAGAAACTGATTTGGATGATACCCTCGTGGAAGTACTCGAAAAAATTCCCACTTATTTTTATTGGGTGGTTTCGATTTTCATCGCATTCTATTTTTTGGGTGTGGAAAATGAGTTTGCTCGCAGAATCGTGAATGGGGTTTTCATTATTTTACTTGTGCTGCGCGTTATCGTTTTTATCCAAAAATTTATCGGCTACACTCTCAAAAAAGTTTGGATGAAGGATGAGAAACAAGCGGAAGAAAAGCAGACCGCGATTCACGGAGTCAAAATTCTTTCGAATATTATCCTGTGGAGCGCGGGGATTTTGCTCGTGCTTTCCAATTTGGGAATTAAAGTTGGCACGCTCGCGGCCAGTTTAGGTATCGGAGGTGTCGCGATTGCTTTCGCGCTGCAAAACATTCTTTCGGATCTTTTTTCGAGTTTCGCGATTTATTTCGACAAACCTTTCCAAGTCGGAGACTACATCGTGCTTGGTACCGACAGCGGGACGGTGAAAAAAATCGGGATGAAAACAACTCGCATCACCACTTTGCAAGGCGAGGAACTCGTTGTTTCAAACGCGGAACTCACTTCTACTCGCATCAAAAATTTCAAACGGATGAAAAAACGACGGGCAGTTTTGCGTTCGGAGTGGTTTACGCGACTCCTTCGAAGAAACTCCAAAAGATTCCGCCGATCGTAGAAAAAATTATCGTGGCGGAAGAACTCGCGGAATTTGAGCGCTGCCATTTCAAAGAATTCGGTGATTTCAGCTTAAATTTTGAAGTGGTTTATTTCGTCAAAAATCGTGAATATCTCGATTACATGAATACGCAACAATCCATTAATCTCGCGCTCAAAGAAGCCTTCGAAAAAGAGGGGATTGAGATGGCTTTCCCGACGCAGACTATTTATCTGCAAAAGTAGGTAGGCAACCGTTTCGCAATTCACGCAATCTACTCGATTGGCACACGCAAAATAGCCCCCACAAGTGGAAGCTATTCTCTAATTCAGAAACTTTGATTATCTGAATTGCAAGCAACTCAAACGATCTCAATAACTGAACTGCTCACAGTTTAACAAACATGAGGTCAGAATGCAAATATTTTTTTGGTGGATTTCATCTTTCCTCGGCGGCAAAAAGAATTTTGAAAATCCTGTTGGACTTTCAATTTGTCTTGAACCTTGATTACGCTGATTCACGGATTAACTATGATTCTCCGCCCGCCGTTAATTGCCACTCATTCTAATTTTCACATCACTGCTTCTTTCAGCACAAGCTAATCATAGTAAATCAGAGTAATCATAAAAATCATAGTTCAGACAACTTCACGATTCAGACGAGTTTTTGGGGTGAGGAATTATGAATTCTAAGAATTCTAATTCAATTAATTTACTGCTTTAATGTAGAAAACATTTCTGGAATAATATTACGAACCTTTTTAAATCGAACAAGGAATTTATAATAATCTACTAATTCTTTTAAGCAACAAAAGTAAATCTGTTTTTTTACGACCAACTTCGTTCTCTTGGTAGTGCGGCTGAATGAGATGAGAGATATTATTCCACGGAATAATCTTTGTCATTTCATTTAAAAAACGCTCGCTCCTTATCTTCTTGGTGTGGGCGAGGGAGTAGAAGCTGGCTTGGTTATTCATGGGTAAAGGAGTTAAATCTCCTTTATTTTAGCTGTTTTATCTATTTTTAGGTAGCTTTTTACTTTGCCAGTTTAGTGGTTTAGATTTTTTTAGATTAAAAATTGGTGTTTTTCAGAGTGTCCTTAATGTTAAATACAAAAGAAATTAAAGAATTAAGCTTGGAAGAACAAATTGAAAAAAATAATGAATGGTTTGATGCTATTGAAAAGTATGAAGAATTTGGTTTGAGAGTTTTTTAATTTACTACTCCACCAACTCATAAATCCTCTCGATTTTTTTTGCCTTCCCATCTTTCTCTAATTCCACCAAAACGCCGCTCACGACGATCGGTTTTCCTTCCGCCATTTCCAACTTCGCTGGTAGTTGAGTGAGAAATCTTTTCAGCGCCGCTTCCGGCTTTGCGCCAATCGCGGAATTCAAAACTCCGCACATTCCGGCATCTGAAATGAATGCTGTGCCGCGCGGCAAAATTCGTTCGTCGGCAGTTTGGACATGCGTGTGCGTACCGATGAGAGCGGAAATTTTTCCGTCGAGAAAATGGCCGAGCATCGATTTTTCGCTCGTTGCCTCCGCGTGGAAATCGATAAAAATATTTTTGATTTTCAATTTTCGCGCCTCGCGAATCAATTCCTCCGCCGCGAAAAACGGATTGTCGAGAGGGTCGCCCATGAAAATTCGACCCATCAAATTCCCCACAAGCAGGGAATGGAAATCTCCGTTCCTTCCTCTTTTCTTCAAAACAAAAAATCCGTCGCCAGGCACTCCTTTTTTCGGATAATTCGCCGGTCGCGCGAGCGGAAAACTTTTCTCAGCGAAAAGTTTTTCATACCCGCTGGCATCGAAAATATGGTTCCCGCTCGTGAATCCGTCCACCCCAACTTCCGCAAGTTCGAGCAGCTGTTTTTCCGTCGGA
>JBDRIC010000067.1:0-7331 GCA_043816245.1 Patescibacteria group bacterium | reverse complement strand
CCGCGATTTCCGCGAAATCGGTTTTCTGCCCCGATTTTTCCGCGAGGATTTCGAGCTCGCCGTCAGTATTCAAAAAAACTTTTGCATTGGTGGCGGAATATTCCAACTGCGGTAGTTTCGCGAGAAGTAGTTTTCGCAATTGTTTTTCATTCAAATTTACCGGTAGTTCGACTGATCCGAAATTCACGAGCTCGGATTTTAGCAGCCCGATTTTTCGTTTCACATCAAATGCGAGATCAATTTCCGCGGGCATGATTTCGATAGTCTCTCCATTCGCCACGAAAGTGAGTGGTCTTGCGAGAAAATTTCCTGCGAGAATTTCTAGTTCCGCGATCGCATCTTCCGCAGCGGTGAGGCTAAATTCCGCGTTCGCGATTCGAATCCCGAAAGGCAGGCGGTGCGAAAGTTCATTCCGCGCGATGAAATAAGCCGATTCGGTGAGCAGTAAAATTCCAAAAACCGCGAGGAAAGGAATTACTTTTCGCAACTCGCGCTGCTTTTTTTTTTCGGCGGAATTTTTGAATGAACTTTTTAATCACGAATAAATTTTGTGTTCAAAATTTTGCCACGCCTCGTCTGCGGAAGCAAAAACTAAAATTTTTGCGCCTTGATTTTTTCCGCAACCTCGTTAGAAATTTTGAGTTTTTCCGCAGCAGAAAGATCGCGAGAAATGATCTCGAGAATTATCCAGAGTGCGTCGAAACTGAACACGATATCTTTTTGAAGAAATTTAATCTGTTCGTCGCGCGTTTTTTTGCAAAGATTTTCCAACAATTTTTCTAATTTTGCCCCATCGGGCTTGTCAGAAATCGCGGTTAAAATTTCGCAACGAATTTCTTCAAATATCTCGGTGGAAGTTTTTGGCTCGGATGTTTTGGAGTCGAGAATAGCTGACAATTGTTTCATTCATATTTTTTAAGTTTTAGATTTTATCAAAAAAATATTTTCAGCAAATCTCTCCGCCGCCGAGGCAAGTCTTCCTTCGAAAAAAAGCGACGGTCTGACCGGGCGTGATCGCGCGTTGCGGCGAATCAAATTCGAAACGCGCGTCAGTTTTTCCAAAAAAAATTTTTCCGCTTGCGGTGGGAGCGCGGTAACGAATCTGCGCGAGAATTCTTTCACCGTTTCGCGGCGGAGAATTCAGCCAACTTAAATTTTTTGCCCGCAATTTCTCTGTAAAAAGTTCCGCATTCGGAGCGACAAGCAGCTCATTTTTTTTCACATCGAAACCGGCGACATAAAACGGTTCGCACATTCCGCCGAGCTCGACGCCCCGCCGTTGACCAATCGTGTAAAGCGGCAGTCCGCGATGTTCGCCGACAATTTTTCCAGCTAGTGTGCGAATCTTCCCCCGTCGGAAAATTTTTTTCGGCAGATTTTTCAAAAGAAATTCGCCCACTCCGCCGTTCGCGAGGAAGCAAACTCCAGTACTTTCTTTTTTTGCCTCCAGATTCGCGAATCCAAATTTTCGCGCGAGCCGTTTCACTTCCGATTTTTTTAAATTTCCGAGCGGAAAAATAATTTTCGAAAGTTTCGTGGCGGTGAGCCGACAGAGAAAGTACGACTGATCTTTTTCCGTGTCCGAGCCGCGCAGTAGTTTCCCCCCGCGAATCCGCGCGAAGTGACCAGTCGCGAGTTTTTCGCATTTCAACTCCCGCATTTTCGCGAGCAGTTTGCCGAACTTAATTTCGCGATTGCAGATGACGCACGGATTCGGAGTGCGGTTCGCCGCGTAATTTTTTAGAAAATTCGCGATGACTTTTTTTTTGAAATCCTCCCGAAAATTCAAAATATAAAATGGGATTGAAAGTTTCGCTGCGACTTCGCGCGCGCGTTCCGCCTCCGAATGCTCGTTCTTAAAAAGATCGAGGTGAACTCCCACGACGTCGAATCCTTTTTTTTGGAGAAGCGCGGCAGCGACTGCAGAGTCTACTCCTCCCGAAATAGCGCACAAAATTTTCAATTTCTGATTTTAAATTTTAAAACAATTTTAAATTTTTGAATTTCAAATGTTCTAAACTTCAAAAATTTACTATTCAATCTTGTTTCAAAATTTAAAACTTAAAATTCATCCCACCCGCTCAATATTCGCACCCAAACTTTTCAACTTTTCCTCAAAATTCTCGTAGCCTCGGTCGATGTATTCAATATTCTCCACCTCCGAAATTCCGCGCGCGCTCAGTGCCGCCAGCACCATCGCCGCTCCTGCGCGGAGATCGCAGCTCGCTACATTTGCGGCGCGCAATCTTCCGTCGCCGAAAATCACGGCTTGATGCGGATTAAAAACTTCCACACGCGCGCCCATTTTTTCCAGCTCGAAAAGATAATTCAGCCGTCCTTCGAAAAGCGTTTCAAAAATCCGCGACTTCTCGCGGGCTTGCGTGAGCAGCACTCCGAATGGAGCTTGCAGATCGGTGGGAAATCCCGGGAATACCGCTGTTTTGATTTCAGTTGGATTGAATTTTTTGGTCGGAAAAATTTCCAAAAAATCCGCACCGACAAAAAACCGCGCTCCAACTTCTTCTAATTTTTGGAAAAAGGAATCAAGCTGTTTCGGCACGACATTTTCGATTCTTACTTTTCCGCGGGTGAGCAGCGCTGCAATCGCGAAAGTTCCCGCTTCGAGATAGTCGGAAGTGGTCGTGTGCGTCGCCGATTTTAACCCCCCGCCTTCGCGGAGGGCAAGATTTCGCCGTCCCGAAATTTTCAACGTGTGGGTTCCTACTCCCGCGATTTTGACTCCCATTTTTTTCAAAAATTCGCACAAATCTTGAACATGCGGTTCGTACGCCGCCATTCGAATTTTCGTTTCGCCCGAACTCAAACTTGCCGCCATTACCGCATTTTCCGTCGCCGTCACCGAAAGTTCCGGTAAGTTGAAAGCTGTTGGAATTATTTTTTTCGCCTCGAATTTCAAAATATTTTCCGTTGAACGGTTCCGCGCGCCCAATTTTTCGAGTGCGTACGCGTGTGCGTGAATCGATCGTTTCCCGATTACACAGCCTCCTGGAAATGCGATTTCCGCCTTTCCCGCACGCGCGAGGAGCGGACCGAGCAAGAGAATTGAAGCGCGCATTTTTTCCGCGAGTTCGGAAGGAACGCGAGTGGATTTGATTTTCGCGGTTCGGATTTTCACCACATTTTTTTCAAAAGAATATCGCGCTCCCAATTTTTCCAAAATTTCGAGCATCAATCGCACATCCGCCACATTCGGAATATTCCGCAATAGGCACTCTTGCGAAGTTAACAGCGTGGCGGCGAGGAGGGGCAGCGCAGCATTTTTACTCCCGCTCACGCGCACCACACCTGCGAGAGGTTTCCCGCCATGAATGATAAATTTGCTCACGAGAGAGATTTTAGCAAAAAAAGATTTGACTTTTCGAAAAAATCAGGAGAAAATGGCGAACCTTTTAATTTTTAACTTTTATAAAATGAATAGAAATTCTGAGGAATTCAATACTAGTTCTTCCCGAAAGGCTTCTGTCGGAGAAGGGGGCGAAAGGGATGTCGACTCAAAAGATTTCGCAAATCAAATTTACAACAGGGTTGCTCGAATGCTGGCTCGGGGAGCAAGTAGAGATGAAATTTTCAAAACGATTACGGATCTGCGAGCGTCGACTATTTAATTGCTCTCCAAACTAACTCCGCGATGAAGCCGCGATTTTGGGCATTTCCGTAATCCTTTGCTTCAGCTGGCAATAATGCTCCCTCACTCAAAGCTGCGTTCGCAAACGGAAGATACCACTCACCTTCGGTAGTTTCCGCGATATTCCAGTTGAAAGCATTCGCAACTATCTTTAATGCTTCCGCGCGGTTCACTGGATTCGCGGGGAGGAAGTTTCCGTCCGGATAGCCTGCCACCCAGCCGCGCGCTTTTCCATAACAAACGAAAGGCGCGAACCATTCATTGCCCACATCAGGAAAACAATTGCTGCCCGAAATCTGTATTCCGGCATCTTTCGTTGCTTCTACGAGAATTTTCAAAAGCTCTGCGCGGTTGATTTGCAAATCCGGCTTGAAGCTTCCGTCGGAATAACCCGAGATAATTCCACGCGCCGCGATTTCGAGGATCGCGTTCGCATGGGCAGTGTCAATTGACACGTCCGAAAAAGGAGATTCCAGCACTCCCACTCCCGGCTTGCCCGTTTCCCAAAAAACAAAAACCCGCTTGCCATCATCTTTTTTAAACGAATAAGTTCGATTCTTTTGCATCTCGTTTGCAGCGGCGGGTAATCCAAAAATTGATTCGCCAGTGTCGGCGCGGTACTCGTCTTCATCATGAAAACAGCTTGTTTCGGCAGGGCAATAATTTTCGCCGCTCATTTTGAAGCTCTCGAATTTCGAGCCTTCGAGCTTCCCTGCGAGATCATTCCATGTCTCCACTCCTTCGTCCGAAAACGCGAAACTCAAATCGTTGAAATAACTCACGCGTTCCACGCCCTCGCCAAGCAGCATCACGAGTTGTTTTAATGCGAAGTCAGATTGTTCGGTCTCACTCACCGCTTTTTCCGCCTCGAAATCGCTTGTCGAAAAACCAAATTCAGTCACCCAAATCGGTTTCTCGCAGCCGGCAGCTTTCAAAATCTCGCGATAAAAATTAACCCACTGCTCTACCGTGTGCCACGCATTCTTGCTCGTATCAATCTCGTCCGGAGCCACACCGAGGTGGTACGGATGAAAAGCGAATACATCGAATTTTTCGCACGCATTTTCCAGTTGCAAAAACTTTTTTAGCCAGCTGTAATTGTAGCCCGATAAACTCCCGAGCACGATCGGAGCTTTCACTGCTGAAATTTCTTCGCGCGTGACATTCAAAAAATCGTAATAATTCAGCGCCCGCGCCGCGTCCGTGATTCCGAGTCCATGATGCTTTTCATCCGGTTCATTGCAGATTTCACTTGCGATGATGTTTCTCTCTTCATCGCGATAAAACATCACCGCTTGCTCGTCGCTGTCCCAGCAGCCGGTGATCGAGCGCGGATTCTCGCGGTCAATTTGAATTTTGCCATCCGCGTCCAAAACAACATCAAGCGGTTGAGTTGCCGTCGCAAACACGCTCGAACTTAAAAAGAGGAGCGTGAGGAGAAAGGTGATTGATTTTTGCATGCCAAGATTTTACCACTCTTCTAAAACCGGACGGAAATAAATCGATTGGATTGATTTGCATTCTTAGCAAAGTATTGCAAAAATACTCGTGTTGACTTTTATAATCAAATTTATTTCGCGCGAACTTTCGTGGTCTTCAAGTGCAGCAGTGGGCAACTCGCTCCTGCCGAACTTGATTTCCACTCGCGTGGAAAGATTGTGAGGGTCAACCAGGATGTCGAGTTGTCCTCTTTTGACTTCAAAAAAGTTTAAAATTAGCTTACTAACCTAATGAAAATGAGTATCAAAAAAATAATCGTTCTGCTTGCTTATTTTCGCAAAGTCATTTATAGTCGGAACTTGCGCTGACAATCGCGCAAACTAATTATTTGTAAATTTAACCCCTTTAAAATGTTTACCCCCCCCCCTCGCTTTCGTCGAATCATCGCGCTCACGACTTTTTTTGCGCTGATGTGCCAGTTTTCGGTTGGGATGATTCCTGTTGCTTATGCAGAGGATGATCCGAATCTGGTTGAAGTTCCAATATCGGCTGAAGCTGTCTCGGTAGAACCGGTAGAGCCAACAACAGTTGAAGAGCAGATACCGGAGATTATTTCGACAGACGAAATTGAGGTTATCGAGGAGGCTACTATTCCGACCGAAACAATACTAGAACCAATAATAGTCGAGGAACAGACACCTGTTGATGTCGCGCCGATAGAAGAAGACAGCGCGCCAGCAGATGAAATCGATGAAGTTGTAGCTCCGGCTGAAACGGTAGCAGCTCCAACGATTGACGAAGAAGCCGCTGCTGCGGAAGTGGTAACTCCGGAAGAACCCGCACCCGAAGAAGCAGTTGAGACTCAAGAGTCACAACCCGTTGAATCTGATATTGATGACGAGGTGACGACGACAGTTATTACTCCCGTGAATGAGCCAGTCTCGATAGAAAAGAAAGCTGATGAAGGACGCAGGAATGAATTAGATTTAAAAACAACTAGTAAATTACAGAGGCAATCCGTTCCTATTAGTAATTTAAGTGAGCAAAAAAGTAATAAGCAGGAAAAACAGAATTATGTGGAGGGGGAAGTTTTGGTAAAATTCAAAGAGCAGAAAATAAATTTAGAGCAGTCATCCGGCAGAACGAAAGCGATGCAATTTGCTACTGGAAAGAATTTAGAGAAGAAAGAAGATATTAGAAAAAGTAACATTTCTGTTTTAAAAATAAAAGATACAAAAACGGTTGAGGAAAAAATAGCTGAGTTAAAAAATGATTCAAGAGTGGAATATGTCCAGCCGAATTTCCAATACTATCCTTTAACACTAAATGCAAATCTTTGGGGATTGAATAATACAGGACAGGAAGTTAATGGAGTTTCTGGAACTGACGATAAAGATATAGACGCTCCTGAAGCTTGGGCAATATCAGAGGGAGAAGGAAGTAATATTATTGTAGCGGTAATTGATAGTGGCGTTGCTTATAATCATCCTGATCTTGCAAATAATATGTGGGATGGAAATGGTTGTAGTGGTTTAGACAAAAACGGGAATTCAATTGGCGGCGGTTGTCAGCATGGATATGATTATGAAGATAATGACAAAATACCATTGCCAACAAGTAGTTCTCACGGCACGCATATTGCGGGAACCATTGGAGCGGAAAAAAATGGTAGTGGAATTATTGGCGTTGCGCCAAATGTTAAAATAATGGCTTTAAAAGTTGCTCTCACAACTGATCAAATATTAATGGCGATTGATTTTGCCGAAAGCAATAATGCAAAAGTAATAAATGCAAGCTGGGGAGGAGCTTCTGAGGATACTGCTTTATATAACGCTATAAATAGTTTTCCAGGATTGTTTATTGCTGCTGCTGGAAATAACGGCTCTAATAATGAAAGTGCTCATTTTTACCCTTCTGATTATGATTTAGACAATATTATTTCCGTTGCCGCTACGGATCAAAACGATGCTTTGGCTACATTTTCTAATTACGGTGCAACTTCTGTTGATGTTGGCGCGCCGGGAGTGAATATTTATAGCACGGTAGCTAGTATAGAATCTTTTTCTGAAGACTTTGAAACTGCAACTTTACATGAAATAGGAACACAGTTTATGGCTGGCGGGGATACTCCGTCCTATTGGGGAGTAGAGCAAGTAGGTTCTCAAAAAGCACTATTTACAGATGATAGAAATTTACCCTATATTCCAAATGAATATGCCTACATAGAATCAGGAAATATTAATTT
>JBDRIC010000066.1:0-12379 GCA_043816245.1 Patescibacteria group bacterium | reverse complement strand
TATTGGCGAAGTTAGCGGGAAATCACAGCCTCTGGCAAAGTTGGAGGTATGGGGTTTAACTAATTTAAAATTTTTGCTTCAAAATTTTTAGTTTTTCAACTTTTGGAGTTTTGTAGCGGGGTCGGTAAAATTCCAACGATTAACTTTCTTAAAAATGAAAAAACTTTTGCTCGCGATTCTCATCGTCATTACACCCGCTCTTTTTTTTGGCTGCGGAGATTCCGAGGAACTTGTGGAGGAGGAGTCGGTTGCATTTGAAAAATTGGAAGGTGTCGTCCGAAAGCTGGGAGCTTCGATTTATCAACAAGGCACGCATCGTTTGGAAAAAGATGGAACTTTAATCGCGCTGCTCGAATCCGCCGGTCCGCAAATCAAGCTCGATAGTTTCGTGGACAAAGAAGTGGAAGTCGAGGGGATTATTTCGCCGACAGTGGAGGGGAATCTCGAAATTATGAAAGTGGTGACGATCACGCCGCAGGACGGTTCGACGGAAGGGAAGCCGATTAGCTACGAGCGATACGAGGACAGCCAATTCGGATTTTCATTGAAATATCCGAATGATTTGAAAGCGCAACAAACACGGCGGGGAGCAGCTTTTTTCGACGGAGATGAAAAAACTATCGAGATCGTGATTCTCGAAAATACAATCAAGCAAGAGCTTTCCGATTGGCTGATCGACAGCTACGGCTACACTGCGGACGCGCTGCGGCGTGTTTCCGTGGCGGGTCTCACAGGATATCAATTTCAAAATACCACTGGTTCAGTGATTTATCTCGGGAATGAAACGCAAGTTTTCACGCTCGCGTGGTACGATAATTCTGAAGAAAACCGCGCGCGCAACCGGCGGTATTATCTCGAACTCGTTCAAAGTTTCGCGGTGGCGGGAGTGAATTTAGGATCTTCAAACACGGTGGAAAATTCCGGCGAGTCAGCTAGCGAGGGGGAATTTTGCGGAGGGATTGCAGGGATTGCGTGCGCTAGAAATTTGATCTGCCGACTTTCCGGCAATTATCCCGACGCGGGCGGAATCTGCGTGGCAGCGGAAAATTCGACAACTCCAGAGGCAGTTACTTCTGATCGGATTGAGGCGAATGACGATCTTCCTGAAATCTCTGCGGCGGAGCTGCAACGAGGGTGGTATTATGGCGACCGCGATCAAAAAAAGCCGGGCACGCCGATGACGTGGATTCTCGTGAATTCAAATACTCGCAGCGCGATGTGGCGACGACTCGACAATTCTCCCGCAGAGCCGACGGTTGAATTACCGGAAGCCACTGCCGTACCGAGTCAGCTTTCCACTGAACAGCGGGCAGTTCTCGAGTACCTTCAAACCAATATTTCCACGATTGCTCCCGAAAATCCGAATTCCGGTGAGTGGATACTATCGCAGCTCGCTTTCGCCGATCCGAATTTTGTGTACGCGATTTACATCGCCGGCAATCCGGCGGCGGAAACGCAAACACGGCGATTATTGCTCGTTTACACAGTTGCCGACGGGGAAGTTCAAACGGAGATGCAGGCCTACTTCCGACCAGGAACAGAACAAGATTGGATCGTGGTCGAGGGTGCGGACACCGCTTTCGGCGAAGCTCAAACAGTGGTGAATGCGAGCGGGGAACTTATTTTTAACATTTCAGAAGGCTACCGTCTTTTCACTGATTATGGGAATGGTATTTCTTTTCAATATCCCACTAATTGGTATTGGAGGAAGCCGAGTGCAGGCAAAATTGAATTTTCAGATCAGCCTTTTCCTGCAGGGATTTCGCTTTTGACGGTAAAAGTCGTGTCCGGCGCAAATTTTGTTTTTGACGAGCTGCTCGAAGAAGGCGAGGAACAGGTGATTTATGTCGCTTTCGATTCAGGGAAAAGTGTGCGCATTTCGGCCGAAGCGGGTTATAAGGCAGTTTTATTGGTTGCAGTGGAGACTTTTGAATTGAGATAAAGTGTATAGTTTTAAAAAATTTGATGTATAGTTTGGGTTAATTTTGTATACTTTTGTATATCTTTGTAATAATTTGTACATTTATGATAAACTAAAGATAGTTTTATTACTGGGAATTATGGAAAAAGAATTATTAACTATTCGGGAAACAGCGGACATGCTAAATGTTTCCACCCAAACTTTGCGCCGCTGGGATAAAAGTGGTCAGCTTCCTGCTGTTCGTCTGACGTCGACAGGACATCGTCTTTATCGTAAACAAGATATCGGGATTCTTTTAAACGATCCTGTTGCTTTGGCTTGGCAGTGGGTGACGAGTCCAATTGGCGTCGAACCTGATTCAAAATTTTATTGCAGTATGCAAGGTGTTTTACAGGTGCGAGTTGAACGGCTAGGGCGCGATTTGGAAAATCTTTCTAGAATGGATAATGATCTTGCCTGGTTGATTGTGGCAATAGCCGGAGAAATAGGCAACAACTCTTTTGATCATAATATTGGTAATTGGCCGAATACACCGGGTATTTTTTTTGGTTATGATCTAAATAGAAAAAGATTGGTTTTAGCAGATCGAGGGCAAGGAATTCTGAAAACTTTGCAACGCGTTAAGCCTAATTTGAAAAATGATAAAGAAGCTCTGAAAGTAGCATTTACGGAAATTATTTCCGGTAGACAACCAGAAGCTAGGGGTAATGGATTAAAATTTGTGAGGGAAAGCGTCGTGGAGCATCCACTGAATCTTTCTTTTTCTAGTGGCAAAGCTAAATTAATTTTGAACCAAAATGATTCGAAATTAAACATCAAAGAGACTGATAATTTTGTGCAGGGATGCTATGCTGTTATCAGCTTTCTAGTATAATTTTACTATTATGCGTATTGCTCTAAAAAAATTTGGAACCATCCTGATCGCTCGTCCGGCGGGAAAAGAAGCATTTCTAGCTTTTCAGCATTCGCTGAAAGAAGTCCCTGAAGGTGAAAAAATAGAAGTAGACTTCGAGGGTGTGAAAGTTCTTACGCCTTCTTGGGCAGATGAGTTTTTGACACCTTTGAAAAAAAAATGGAAAGTCAATTTGATTAATACAAAAAATTCTTCGATTGAAGGAACTTTGAGGATGCTAGAAAGAGCCAGCAAAATTTAGTTTTTCGCCGCAATCACATTTCTAAAAATCAGCCAAAGAATAATAAGCCTCGATAGACTCGAGAGATTTTGACAGCGCGATTCCGATTAAATAGCTCAAAGCAATTATGCTGAAGCCCAAAAGAAGTTTCTTTTCCGGGCTAAACGAGGGATGCCACAAAATTAGCGGCAGCACAAAAGGTCCCACCATCAAAAAAGTTACCATCAGAAAAGAGGTTTTGAAATACCATTTGAGCTTCGGTTTTTCCATCAAAAGATTTTCCATATTTTATTTTTTCACCGCGATTACACCTTTCCCCATCCATTTTCGCAAGACTTCGGGGATTTCCACGCTGCCGTTTTTCAGCTGATAATTTTCCAAAATCGCAATCAACATTCGAGTCATCGCCACCGCAGTACCGTTCAGCGTGTGAACAAATTCGGTTCCGTTTTCTCCGCGAAATCTGATGTTCGCCCGCCGTGCCTGAAAATCCGTGCAATTCGAGCAGCTTGTGATTTCCCGATATCTTTTTTCTGACGGAATCCAAACTTCGAGATCAATCTTTTTCGCGGCGGGCGCGCCGAGATCGCCGGCAGCAATATTCACCGCACGGTACGGCAACTGCAATCCTCTCAAAATTTCCTCTTGCATCTCGACCAAAAAATCGTGTTCCTCCCAACTTTTCTCAGGCTGGCAAAAAGAAAACATTTCCAATTTATCAAACTGATGGACGCGAAAAATTCCCTTCGTGTCCTTCCCGTATGCTCCTGCTTCCCGCCGATAACAAGTCGACCAGCCGACGTAGCGTTTCGGCAATTCGCCCTCCAGAATCTCGTCCGCGTGAAACATCGTGAGCGGCACTTCGCTTGTCCCGATTAAAAATAAATCGTCGCCGTCGGGATTCGTTTCACTTGAAGGATTCACCTCGTAAACTTCAAATCGATCCGCCGGAAAAAATCCGGTGCCGATCATCGCTTTTTCTCTCACGAGAGTGGGGGTAATCATCGGCGTGAAACCTTTTTCCATCAAAATTCCGAGCGCGTAATTTGCGAGCGCAAATTCCAGCAGCACCGCTTCATTTTTCAAATAATAAAAGCGCGAACCTGAAACTTTCGCGCCGCGCTTCGTGTCAATCAAATCGCAAGTCTCCCCGATTTCAGCGTGATTTTTTGGGATGAATTCAAAATTTCTCACTTCCCCGATTTTCCGTAATTCCTCCGCGTCTGCCTCGCCGCCATCAGGAGCGCTTTCATGTGGAGGATTCGGAATCTCGATTAATTTTCGATCAAGTGATTCGCGCGCGCGCGAAAGCTTTCCCTCGAAATTTTTCAGCTCGGTCGCCACCTCTTTCATCTCCGCGATCAGCTTCGATTTCACCGCCGCATTTTTCTCATTCGCAATTTTTTGATTCGCTTCATTTTGAGTCCGCCGCAATGCTTCCACTTTTTGTAAAAATTCCCGCCGCTCGTCATCGAGCTCGAGAATTTCATCGACATCGATTTCCGCGCCCTTCCGTTTCAGCGCGGTGTAAAAATCTTGCGGTTTTTCACGAAGTTTCTGCAAATCGATCATAAAGGGATTTTAGCAGTTTTTTGAAATCTTCGAAAAAAGCACTCTAAAAACAGAGAAAGCCTAAAAATTAAGCTTTTCTAGTTAAAACTCCACAAACCCCCAGCTTTGCTAGAGCGACATCACTAAGAAAACCCTGTTCAAAATTAAATTTGACACTGATTTTTCTTTCGCCTAATATATCAACACAGATTGATTAAGTTTAAAACCCATGAAGCCAAATTGCTGCAAAAACGAGTCGGGGAAAAACATAAAACAAGCAACTGAATTTCTAAAAATAATATCTGAAGAAAACCGCCTCAAAATTTTATGTGTTTTACAGAGCGGTGAAAAATGCGTTTGTGAAATATGGAAATATTTAAAACTTCCGCAAAATCTTGTTTCGCATCATTTAAAAGTCTTGAAAGATTTTGATTTAATTTCGCCGAGAAAAGAGGGGCTAAAAGTTTTTTATACAATAAATCGGCAATCTATAAAAAATTATGCAAAGTTATTAAATAAATTTCTAAATTTATGAATATTAAGATTCTAGGTTCTGGCTGCTCTAATTGCCAAAAATTAAAAGCCAATGCCAAACAGGCCGTAGAAGATCTTGGTTTGAAAGATGTTGAAATCGAGCATGTTTCTGATATTGATAAAATTATCGAATATGGAGTTATGTCCACGCCGGCTATTGTGTTTGACGGTGAAGTAAAAGCCGCCGGCAGAATACCCGACGTTGAAGAGATAAAATCTTGGCTTAAATGAAAATTAATATTGACATGCTATGAAAAAAGAACTGAATATTTTTATCCTACTTACCGGCTTATTCCTCCTTTTCTATTTTATGCCGATGGAATCGTCTTTGTTTACCGGCGCGATTCTTTCGGGTTTTAAATTGCTCAATGAATATGCGCGAGAGCATGTTTTGACTTGTTTATTGCCTGCCTTTTTTATTGCTGGCGCGATTTCTGTCTTTATCAAGAAAGATTTTATTTTGCGCTATCTCGGGGGGCAAGCGAAAAAAGCTGTTTCTTACTCTTTAGCCTCAGTCTCAGGGACAATACTCGCTGTTTGCTCTTGTACGATTCTGCCCTTGTTCGCCAGCATTAGAAAAAGAGGAGCTGGTATGGGTCCTGCCATCACTTTTCTTTTTTCAGGTCCGGCGATCAACATCGCCGCCATATTTTTGACAATGTCTGTTTTGGGATATGAAATCGGACTGGCTAGAATAATTTTTGCGATTCTGCTTTCTATTCTTGTTGGTTTATCGATGCAGGCAATTTTTAGAGAAAAAACTGAAAAAGGCGATTTGTTTATTGAAGAGAGCAAAGATATTACTGTTAGTAAAAAAACGTTGATTATTTTCTTTGTCGCGATGATTGGCGTTTTGGTGGTCAACGGTCTGCAGATCGATAAAGTAATTAAATATTCATTAACAGTTCTGCTGGTAATCATCGCTGCCAGCATAGTTATTTTTAAATTTCGAAAAGAAACTAGCAGGGAGTGGCTACAAGAAACTTGGAATTTTACCAAAATGCTTTTGCCGATTTTGTTTATCGGTGTATTTATCGCCGGTTTTGTTATGCCGTTTTTGCCGCAAAGCCTGATCGAGAGGACTGTCGGATCAAATACAGTTTTAGGCAATTTAGTCGCTTCAATTTTCGGAGCTTTTATGTATTTTTCTACACTGACAGAGATCCCGATTCTACAGGCGCTAATCGCCAAAGGTATGTCGCAGGGTCCGGCGCTGGCTCTGCTTCTAGCCGGTCCGTCTTTGAGCTTGCCGAACATGCTGGTTATCAGAAAAGTTTTGGGCAATAAAAAAACAGCCGTCTATGTCCTGTTAGTTATTTTTTATTCAACCATTGCCGGTTTGATTTTCGGCAGTTTGGTCTAATTAATATTTAACTCAAGAAACCATGAACAAGAAAATTATTATCGGGATTACGGTTTTAGTTCTTTTTGGGATGATTGCAGTAATGGCAAAAAACAACAATCAACAGCCCAATATAAGTGCTACCAGCGGTGTTGCCAGTGAAGCTACAAACGAAAATCAAACATCAAGTGTTAAAAATTTTGCGGACAAAATAGAAGTGTATTATTTTCACAGAACACAAAGATGTTATTCATGCAATACTCTCGGTCAATATGCAAGGGAAACAGTTGAGCAGAGATTCTCCGAAGAAATGAAAAACGGCAGAATTGATTTTAGAGAAATAAATGTTGATTCGCCGGAGAATAAAGGTGTAGCTGTAAAGTTCCAAGCCAGCGGTTCATCTTTATTCATCAACGCTATTCAAGGCGAGCAGGACAATATCAGCCAAGATGTTAATGTTTGGCGATTATTGAGGGATGAAACTAAATTTAAAAATTACTTGGCGAATAAAGTAAATTCACTTTTAGGCAAATAATATGGATTTTATTAACACGCTAATAGATAGCTACAACATTCCGCTTCTGACCGCTTTTTTGCTGGGAGTTCTGACATCGATTAGCCCTTGTCCACTGGCGACAAATATCACAGCAATCGCTTATATTTCCAGAGAGATTAAAACCGTTAAAAATACTTTGCTAAACGGTCTGTTTTATACTTTAGGCAGGGGCATTAGCTATACTCTTTTAGCAACCTTAATCTATTTTGGGCTGTCTTCTTTTGAAATTTCCAATATTTTTCAGGGCTGGGGTGACAAAGTTTTGGGACCGGTTTTGATCGTCATTGGTCTGATCATGTTTGGAGTGATCAAAATAAATATTACCAGTCATAATGAAAAAGTGGAAAAACTAAAAAAGTGGCTGGCTTCAAAAGGATACATCGGCTCTTTGCTTTTAGGCGTTTTATTCGCCTTGGCTTTTTGTCCTTACAGTGGAGTTTTGTTTTTTGGCGCATTAATTCCGTTAGTTTTAAAGTCGCCAGAAAGCTTATTGCTTCCGCCATTATTCGCTTTTGGCACAGGACTGCCGGTGATTATTTTTTCGTTTTTGATTGCTTTTAGCATGCAAAAAGTCAGTCGAGTTTTTCAGATCACGCAAAAGATTGAAAAGTTGATGAGATATGCGGTCGCCTCAATCTTTCTAATTGCCGGAGTTTATTATCTGCAGTTTTTAGTAAAATATTTAATGAATTTATAACTATGAATAAAAAATTATTGCTCACAACAACTTTATTTATCGCTGTTTTAATTTTTGCTGTTGTCTTGCTTTCACAAGAAGAAAATAAAAACCAGCCGACAGACCAGCAAAATAAACAAAGCCAAATTATTCTTTTTTACGGTGATGGCTGTCCGCATTGCGTTATTGTCGAAGAATACATAGAACGAAACGACATCGAAGAAAAAATATCTTTTGAGCAAAAAGAGGTTTACTACAGTAAAAAAAATGCCAATGATTTGGGCGACAAAGCAAAAATGTGCGGACTGCCGACTGATAATGTTGGTGTGCCTTTCTTGTGGGACGGTTCAGAATGTTTTGTCGGCGATCAAGAAATTATAGAATTTTTTAAACAACAAAGTAATGAAAAATAGCATGAAAAATTTATCGATTTATTTTGTCGCGATTTTTGCTGCAAGTTTAGTTTTCACAAAAAAAGCTTTAGCGGTCTGCCCGATCTGCACAGTGGCAGTTGGGGCTGGCGTTGGCTTGTCTCGCTGGCTTGGCATAGATGATTCGATAACAGGACTTTGGATCGGCGGACTGACTGTTTCTATGATTGTCTGGACAATTAACTGGCTTGATAAAAAGAGCATCAATTTCAAGGGCAGGAATATTATTACTGCTTTTGGATATTACCTGCTTATTGTTGCCCCTCTTTATTTCGTGGGAATTATCGGCAATCCATTAAATTTTTTATGTGGTTGCGGTTTGGATAAATTATTGCTGGGCATTATTACTGGAAGCAGTGCTTTTTATTTCGGCGCCAGTTGGTATTTTTTTCTGAAAGAAAAAAATAACGGGCATGCCCATTTTCCTTTTCAAAAAGTTGTGATGCCCATTAGCCCCCTAATTATTTTAAGCATAGTTTTTTATTTATTAACCAAATAATATTATGAATAACAACCAAAATCCAATAAAAAATTTGGACGAATTTGTCCGAAAAGTTGATGAGATGAAAAAGCAAGAAAAAATGGATTTGTCGTCAGATCAGGATTTGAGTATTGCCATCATGAATTTAGTAAGCATTGAGGAGCATTTCTTTTTTACTGGTGCCAAACTACAAAAGACGGAATACTATGACATGATTAAAGATGTGCGGAAGATGAGAAAGGAGCTTTTGCAAAAAATCATCAAAGAATATGAGGGTGAGGTTTGGTGTATTTCCAAACATTTATTAGCAGCTTCAATGCGTCTGATGGAAGTCGGGACTAAACAGCTTGGAATGGATAGAAAAAAAGAGGCCTACGATTTATTTGGCAAGGCCTACGATTTATATTCGCTTTTTTGGGGATTAAATATGAAGCTATTAAATGTCGGGAACATAAAAAAGATAGACAAAAACGCTTTAAATAAAGGCGATAAAAAGAAAAAAGGATTTATGGGAAAACTTGGCGAATTGGTTAAAAAAGCGATTGATTGTTGTATTGAATGAGTAAAAACATGTTCGTTAAAATTAATTTGAGAGAGCTTTTATTTATCGCTCGCAAGTAGTGTCGGATGGGTTAAGCACAGCTCTTAAATTCTTTTCTAGAAGTTTTCGAAAACATAAATGTAAAACACAAAGATGTTCTAACTTTTTCCTCCAATGAGCGAAAAGTAGTGGCTTGCCATTCGTAGCTCGCCCATAAATTTCGGTAGGTGCTTTTTTCTATAAGCCCTTCTTCGCTAAAGCTACGAAGGGCATTCTTCGCTCTGGCGAGCGAAGAATGGTGGAGCTGAGGGGATTCGAAGCTAGCATTGTGATTTTCCTAAATTTAAAATCCGGCACGAGCCACCTCGAGACCCGCTATTAAAATCAAAAGTTTTTCCTCTACGGAGAGAGCTCACCACCTCAAATCTATTACGAAGAACCTCCCCTCGTTTCGCGAGGGAAGAACCTTCGTGGTGGAGCTGAGGGGATTCGAACCCCTGACCCCTTGCATGCCATGCAAGTGCTCTAGCCAGCTGAGCTACAGCCCCAGATTAATCCTTAGTTCTTGGTTAATAGTTTTTGGTTCTGTTAGCCAAAAGCCGAGGGATTTTAGCCTGCTTTCAGCGCAAATAAAATTATTGAGGCTTATAAAATTAGTTTGCAATCAGCAGAAACTTTCTGCGAACTGCTCACTACTGGCTGCCGACTGTTCTTAAAACTGTCTCAAAAACCGCAAATCATTATCAAAAAGGAGTCGGAGATCTTTGATTCCGTGGCGAAGCATCACCATCCGATCGATGCCGAAGCCGAACGCGAAGCCGCTCCACTTCGCCGGATCGATTTCGACATTTCGCAAAACATTCGGATGGACGAGTCCGCAGCCCACGATTTCGATCCAGCCCGTCCTTTTGCAAACTGCACATCCTTTCCCTCCGCAAATCGTGCAGCTCATGTCCATCTCCAGCCCCGGCTCGACGAACGGAAAATAACTTGTTCGAAAACGAAATTTCGCTTCCGGAGCGATTAATTGTTTCACCGCTTCCTCCATTACTGCCTTCATATTCGCGAGGGAAATTTCTCGATCGACGACGAGCCCTTCGAGCTGATGAAACATCGGCGAGTGAGAGGCGTCGAAATCATCTTTTCGGAAAACCCGACCCGGCGCGACGATTCGAAATGGCGGTTTGCGCTCCTCCATCCACCGAATTTGCACGCTCGAAGTTTGTGTCCGCAACAATTTCCCTTCTTCATCTGCGAGAAAAAGCGTGTCCTGCGCATCGCGGGCGGGGTGATCAGCGGGGATATTCAGCGCAGTGAAATTGTGAAAATCATCCTCGATTTGCGGACCGCTCGCGATCGTGAAACCCATTCCTGTGAAAACTTTTTCCGCCTCGCGAATGAATTGTGTGAGCGGATGGAGCGTGCCGCGTCGCGCTGAGATACCCGGCTGCGTCGGATCAATCCACTCTTCCTCCACCAATTTTTCGAACCGCGAGTTTTCCAGCTCGCCCGCTTTCGCCGCGATTTTCGCCTCGACTTCGATTTTCAATTCATTCGAGGCTTTTCCGACTTTACCTTTTTCTTCTGTCGGCAAATTTTTAAGCTCTCTCAAAATTTCGGTGAGTTTCCCTTTTCTTCCTAAAAATTCCACCTCGACTTCCCGCAGTTTTTCCGCATTTGCGGAAGCAGCGATTGCACTGTCTGCCTCGGTTTTTAAATTTTCTAATTTTTTCAACATTTTTTTAATTTTATCAATCTCGCGAAGAAAAATAAATCTCCACCAAACTAACTGCCACTGCGATTAAAACTCCGTCCCACCATGTCAAAATCCGCAAAATCTGAAATGCGAGCGCGACTTCCGTCGCAATCGTGAAGAGGATGGCTTGTCGGAGAGAGATCGAAATGTGTTGCAGATAAATTTCTCCCCGCCGAAACCACACCCGAAAATAAAATCCCGCGAGCGTGAGAGTTCCGACGAGCGCGAGGAAGAGGGCGGCGAAAAAAAACGGCACAGCGAGCGCGGTAGAAGTGAAGGGATCAATTCGAAAAATTACAATCGCGAGCGCAATCCAGCCGAGGAGGGCGGTTGTCAAAATTCCGAGAAGATAACTTTTTGAAGTCAAGCCTAATTTTAAATTTAGAATTTTAAATTTCAAAACAAGATCAAATGTTCAAATTTTTAAAGTTTCAAATTCCAAAGGGATCACTCCGTGACTTTTCGAAATTAAGAAATTGAGGAATTCAATCCCGCGTCTGGCGGGATAAAACTTAAAATTTAGATAAGTTTAGTTTGAGTTGGTTGTTTTTCCGGTTCAGATATTTCAGTAATTTTTTTCAGAATTGCTGGAATTTTAGCAAAATCTGCGAGATGCACTTCTTTCTGGCTCGGCGAGTAAAGCGCGGCGGCGGGGTGGTAAAGCGGGAGGAAAATTCTGCCGTCTTTCCGCCGCACCGGATTGCCGTGCGCGCTCGAAATTCGAAGTCCCGGCAAAAAACGATTCATCGAATGCCGACCGAGTGTTACGATTAATTCCGGTTTGATGATTTCAATCTGCCGATTCAAAAAATCCCAGCAAGTTTCAACCTCCTTCGGTTCGGGATCGCGATTGCCCGGCGGGCGGCACTTCACGACATTCGCGATGAAAACATCCGCGCGCGTCCAGCCGATTGATTCGAGCATTTGATTCAAAAATTTCCCCGCCGCACCGACGAAAGGTTCACCCTGCAAATCCTCGTCCCGTCCCGGTCCTTCGCCGATGAAAAGCACGTCGGCATCCGGGTTTCCCACGCCCGGCACGGTATTTGTCCGCTGTTCGTGGAGTTGGCACTTTTGGCAGTTTTTGATTTTCTCAGCAATCTCCTCGAGAGCGGTAGCTTTTTCTTCGGCAGTCATTTTGAGAATTTTAACATTTTGGCAGGCTTGCCTGCCGGAGTCGAAAGTTCGCAGGCAGGTTGAAGACGGGAGATAGTTTTTAGGCTACTCCCGTCTTTTTTAGGTTGCTGTTGAAAATTTAGGTCTCCGCCAAACCGGAGATAGGAGGAAACCCGCCAGCATGACTGCCGGAGCAGCCAGTGGTGAGATGAAGATGGCAGCGGCTGTGATTGTGCAAACGGTCAACAATCCCAACTCGGACTTTTTTCGAGAAGCCGCGAGATAATTGAAATGCGGCCAAAAAATGAAAAAGCTTAACATCAGTCCGCAGGCGATGATGG
>JBDRIC010000065.1:0-7267 GCA_043816245.1 Patescibacteria group bacterium | reverse complement strand
GGAGATGCAGGAAAGAATCATGGCAATCTTGTAATCAAGCGAATCATGATTCAGATATTCAGTGAATCAGAAAAACACCGCAGGTTCAGATTTGTAATCTGAACCCTACATTTCTGAATCGGAAGCGGATCAACTCGAATCCGGCTCCCCGGATTCGCTGAACTCCAAATCCAATCCTCTGGATTCTTCACATACTGTTTGCGGACTGGATTGTAATGGATGTACTCAACTTTTTGATTGAGGAAATCTTCGCTCTCGATTATTTTTGGCATGTTGCTCGGCTGCCAAAATTCGTAACCGCCCTTCGGATTTTCAAATAATTTCAAAATATTCGGCTCAAAGGCGATGATATTTTTCTGCATTTCTTTCGAGGTGAATTTTTTGAAATCCCTCACGAATCCGATTGCATCGAGGGCAGAGATGATGAGGTGAATGTGATTCAACATAAAAACATAAGCGTGAATTTTGAGCTGTTTGTGCTTTTGGCAGTAAGTCAGAGAATCCGCGAGAATCTCGAAACGATTGTGCCTGTCGAAAATGTAATACCAATTTTTGATTGTGAAGGTGAGGAAGTATGTTGCGGAAGCGTACTCTTTGGGAATGCGGGGTGAGGGCATAGTGAGCGCATTTTACAAACAGGGGTTCAATTTACAAAATTGAACCTGCGGAAGGATTAGTAGTTGGTATTACAAAATTGAACTTGCGGAGATTGAACCTGCGGAGATGCAGGAAAGAATCATGGCAATCTTGTAATCAAGCGAATCATGATTCAGATATTCAGTGAATCAGAAAAACTTTACCGCATCGCACATTGCACATTGATCATTCACTCCACCCCCTGCCAATCTTCACCCAAAACTAAAGTCAAATCGAAACCACGCTTCCGCAATTCCACTGGTCCGAATTCAGCTTCCCCGCCGGTAAGATTCTGCAAAATCTGCGTCGCCTCACTGGCGATTTCTTCGTCATAAAAATAAATCGTCGTCTCCGCGAGCGTGCCGCCGGGGTAATTATTTATTCGCGCGGTATTCAAACCATAACGATTCAGCGCGTACGCCGCTTTTTCCGCCACCCGCAGAGTTCCGCTGCCGTTCAAAACCTCGATTGCGAGCTGTTCCACCGCCACGCGGGGATGTGAAAAAAGGATATTCGTGAGTGCGTGGATTTTTTGAAAATTATTCCCGTCCGGTAGTAGCACCGCTGCTCCGTTGTAATCCTCGCGATTCGGCGCGTACAAAATTCCTCCCGCGAAAGTTGGCTCGTCATTCAAAACAATCGAGGCGAGATTTTGTTTGTCGAATCCGTCCGCGATTTTTCCAATCCGCAGAATCTCGCGAAAACGGAGATTCGTCTCCACGCGATCTTCAAAAATATTCCACAGTTGCTTCAATTTTTGTGGACTCGTGAGAATTTCTTTCTCGAGGGCTTTTTCGCGGATCGCTTCTAAAACTTTTTGCTGCCGCGCCGCGCGGTCAAAATCGGAAGTTGTTTTCCGGCTTCGCGCGAATTGTAGCGCGGTCGCGCCGTCGAGAGTTTGCACTCCTGCTTCGATTTCAAATGGGCAAAAATTCAACAAATCCGGGCACGGATAAAACGGGTCGTTAATCGGTTCCTCCACCAAAATTTTCACACCGTCGAGCGCATCAATCAAATCAGTAAATCCTTTGAAATCGACTTTCGCGAAATAATGGATCGGCAGATTCGCGATCTCGCTCGCAACTTTCGAAACAGATTCGAGTGCGGCTTCCGAATCTTTTAGCCGCTCCTTTTCGTACTCGTAAATTTTGTTCACGCGCATCCCGAAACCATCCCCCGCTTTCGTCCAAAAATCGCGTGGAATAGAGAGCATTGAAAGCGTGCCGAAATCGTGGTGGTAGCTCGCAATCAAAAAAGTGTCAGTCAATTCTCCGCCATCGTGGTTCTCGCCTCCCACTCCGAGAAGGAGAAAATTTGTGCGTTGCTCGCGATCTTGATGTAGATCTCCCGCAAAAACCCAAACTAAATCAGTAAGCGAACCTCCATTCAAAACTGCGTAAAAACCGGAGAGCAGTTGAAAAACGATGTAAATCCCGATAATTACCAGCAGCCAGCGGATGATTGTGGAGACTTTGCGCATTAAATTTGGGGGATTATACCGCTTCGCAATATAAATATTACAGCCTACATTTTTGCAAATTGGTTTTATTCCTAAATTCTAATCTTTTAAGCACCGAAGCTACGCGGCATTAATAGCTTTTTTATTGTGAATTGGTATTAAATTCCAAATGCCAAGCACCAAGCACCAAATAAATCTCAAGCGTCAAATCCCAAATATTTAAAATTTCGAAATTGGAATTTGGAATTTATCTTGTCCTCCGTAGCCGGAGTAAAGGAGGAAGCGGGGCGAAGGATGGATTGGAATTTGGGTTTTGGAATTTGGAATTTGTTTCGGGTATTTTTCCACAAAAGATTTTTCATACAAGTTTTTACTTTTCCAGTAACTTTTCCACACGATGGGAATCTAAATTTAAAAAAGTGAGTGTCCACGCCGTGGTCGTGAAAACATGCAGTACTCCCGCGAGATAGGCTGCGAGCAAAATTACCGCGAATCCTACAAACACCGCGAGAATAATTCCCAAAGTGAATGCAATTGTGCTCACAAAAAAATTAGCGACAAAAGCGACGAGCGCGGGGATGAGGAAAATCAGCACCACATTTATGACTACTCGAATTGAGATTAAAAGCATCAAAAGCCACATCAAAAGCGTTTTCCCAAAATTGCTCACCACGAGTTTTGCGCTGCCAGCGAAGGCGGGGATGAGTTTGCTGTTTTCCAGCACGATGAAATTCTGCGCGTAAATGAAGAGGAAGCTCATCACGAAAGAAACGAGGAAAATAAAACCGAGCAGAAAAACCAACCACGGAGGAGTCCCGAGCTTGCGGATCGTGAGCGAGATTACGGTGAGAAAATAAATGAAGCCGAACGAGCCGATTACCGCTCGAAACTCAAACATCCGCAAAAAGTGGTGCGCTCCGATTGCGATTCCGTCACTCGCTCTTACGCCTTCCTTTTTTTTGTGAATCGCGGAAGTGAGTCCGATAATTCCCCCTTCACAAAGTGGCGGGAGGAGAAAGTAAAAGATTCCGACAATCGCCGCCAAAACGGTAAGGAGAATTGCGAGGGTGGGGTGATTGCCTGCGAAACCGAGCACAAAAGATTCAATTTTCTCAAAATCAAATTCCTTCGCGCCGAAAAATGGCGAGGTTTGAAATGCGAGAAATTGGTAAACGAGGTAGCCGATGCCCACGAGAGTTCCGAAAAAAGCGGGGATGACACCGTACCACACGAGCCCGCGCTCGTTGTTTGTCATTCGCCACGCGGTTTTGATTACTTCACTGCATTTCATAAATTCCGGAGCATTCTAATTTTATGAGAGGACGAAAGCAAAAATTGAGGTTGAGAAGCGATGATATTTTTGGCAAAATCAATTCCGAATAAAAAAATTGTTCAACTTGAAAAAGCTTCTCACCGTTTTCGCACTCGTATTCCTGCTGTTTGCGTGCCGGGAGTTCGATCTTGCGGACGTCGAAGTCGAGATTCCGGCGGGAAAAAATTTCGCGAGTTATGACTCTCCGTTCCAACCTGCCTCGAAATTCAACTCCTTTTTTGTGAAATTTCACACCGTCGGGGAGGGTGAAATCGCGTTCGCTGCGTGGTTCGAAGTGGCGGGCGGATCGGGGCAGCTTGAGAAAAATGAAATTGAAATCGAGTGCGAAAATTCAATATGTTCTGGTTTCGCGATCACTACGCTCGCCACAGGCTTCCAATTTCAGATCGGACTTTCGGGCGAGCCCGGCTTTCGCGCGGACAGTTTCGAGATTGAGACGAAAAATATTTCTGTCAAAAATGGCTTAACCTACGAGTTAGTTCGCGGGTTAATCCCGGTTGCGTGCGCGCAGCTCACCGACCTGCCGATAATTTCTCGCGAAGAATGGGGTGCGAATTCCGACTACCTCCTCAAACGGGATGTCGCAACAGTCCCATCCAGCGGGGAGGCGTGGAGTAAACGGCAGGAGGATTGCGAGGAGTGGCAACAAAATTATCCGGCGGAATTTAAAAATGATGGTCGGCTGATTTCTATGGATACGGAAAATCAAGAGCTGCAGTGGCCTCGGACGTATTCGAAAGAAATCCGCAAAATCGTCATTCACTCCACCGCCACTGACGGCGAGAAAGATGTGAATGGCGATTCCGAATTTACGCCGGAAGATGTGGAGGCGACTGTGCGCGCGATTTATTATTACCACGCGATGTGGCGGGCGTGGGGTGACATCGGTTATCATTTTTTGATCGACTCGTTCGGAAATATTTACGAAGGCAAGTCGGGCGGGGATTTCGTGGTCGGCGCACACGCTTTTTGCGGGAATACCGGCACGATCGGGATTTCTTTCATCGGCAGTTTTTCCGAGGAGCTACCCTCGAATGCCGCGCTTGATTCTGCCGAGCAGCTGCTCGGCGAGCTTGCGAATCTGTATTCTCTCGACCTCTCCCTGAGTTCGCAGTGGCACGGCAAATTTACAAAAAATCTAATCGGTCATCGCGAGGTGGTGGCGACGGAGTGTCCCGGCGATGATCTGCAGGCTTACCTTTCCGAACTCGCCACGCGAGCGATGGACTACGCGCACGGCAACAAAATTTCGGATAAGGACTTTGATTATAATCTACTGGAAAGTAATTCCCCGCTTTTTTTGAATCCGTTCGAAACGGAGGTGTTGGAATTTCGGCTGAAAAATTCCGGCAAAAAAGCGTGGCCGGCGGGCAGTAAGCTGAGGATTTTGCGCTCCGAAATTTTTAAAAATCGGGAGGGCGCGCAGCTCGCCGCCGAAAATGAATTCGTGGCGAAGCTTGACCAGTCGGTGAGTGCGGGCAGTTTCGCGAAAATTAAAATTCCGGTGGTAGCGGGAGCGCAGCCGGGACGGTATCGTTTCGGGATTATTCCGAGTTTCGGCGGGCAGGACGCGCGGAAATTTTTTGCAGTCGTGAATGTCGCAGAGCCGCAGCTCAATTACGAATTTCTCCGCGCGGAACATCCGCCGCAACCATTCGCTCCTGATTCCACTGCCGAAGCAATCGTGGAAATTCAAAATAAATCTGATTTCACATGGCTGGCTTCCGGTTTGAATCCGATGATTCTCGAAACTTCGGACGGAGAAATTTCGCCGTTCACAAATTCTACGACTCTCGGTTTTCTCGAAACCGACACTCCGTCGGGCGGGACCGCGAAATTCACGCTCCCTCTCACCGCGCCGGAGCGGGCTGGCAGATATTGGCTGGAATTTCGACCGGCGGTGGCGGGCGGTTTCGCGCTGCCGGATTACGGGATGAAGTTTCACATTTCCGTTCGCGAGCCGCGTTTTTCCGGTGAGCTGCTCGCCAAAAGTTCGAACCTTGATTCCCGTCTCGCGCCCGGTGAGACCAAAAATCTCTTCCTGGAATTTCAAAATACTTCTCAAATTGATTGGGATCCGGAACAATTTAACCTCGAAATTTTGCGGAATGATGGGGTGGAATTTTCCGCGGAAGAATTGCAATTGCCTGCGGAAGTGAAAAAAGATGCGCGCGTGAAAATTGAATTTCCCGTCACCGCTCCACTGCGCGCGGGGAAATATCAGCTTACCCTCCGCCCAAAATTGACGAACGGCAAAATTAAAACTCTTCCGCCGGTCAATTTCATCGTCGAGGTCGAGCCGCCACGGCTCACCGGAAAATTAATCGCGCAGCCGGAGGCGATTGAATTGCAGGAAAATGAAACGGCTATTATTTCGTTCGCGTACGAAAATACGGGAAATGTCGTGTGGAATTCGCGCGACACGCTCCTCCAAAGATTGCCCGCCATTGCTTCCAGTTTCCAAAATTCAGACTGGCTCTCGCCGCTGCAGCCGGCAAAATTAAAAGAAGAATCAGTCGCGCCGGGCGAGACGGGGACTTTTGAATTTACCGTTTGTAAAAATTCCGCAGCGGCTCGCGAGACAGAAACTTTCGTTCCGCTCGTTCGCGGACTCGGTCGGATTCGCGGTAAAGCATTGCAGTTGGTAGTTAGCAGTCGGCAGTCGGCAGAGACACAGCCTGCGAAAACTGAAGAAGCTGGTGAAGGCGCGACAGCTTCCGAAACAGAAGATTCACAATCTTCGCTCGCGAACGCCGAACCGACAATTCGCATCAAACTTTCTTTCGAATCGAATCGCGTGGAGGTCGGGGGAGGGGAGTTCGCGATCGAGCAATTCGGACAATCCCTTTTTCGAGGAGACTTCGCGGCGTTCGAAGCTCAAAAATTAAAAGAGGGAGAATATTTCCGCGTGATTCCGGATGGCGAGACGATTCTCGAAATTCCGAATTGGCAGCATCAGCCCGCGTGGAGTTCGGAAATTAATGACAACAAATTCCGCGGGATTCTCGAAGTTCGAAGAATCAACGACACGCTTGTCGTGGTGAACGAACTGCCACTTGAAGATTATCTGCGCGGGGTCGCCGAGCCGCTGCCGACCGATCCGGATGAAAAAGTGAAGCTGCTCGCGGTACTCGCGCGATCGTACGCCTTTTTTTACACCGATCCGACGCATCGCAAATTTTCGGGAACGGCAGCAGCGTGGGACGGCAGTGATGATCCTGCCGAATTTCAAAAATACCTCGGCTACAATTACGAGCTGCGGGGAAATATGCCGGCGGCGGTGGAAGCCACGCGCGGGCTGGCGGTGATATTCGACGGTGCGGTAGTAAAAACACCATACTTCACAGCTTCCAGCGGGCAAACACTGACGGCGGCAGAGGCGAGGTGGAACGAGACAGAATTCAAATTTGTAAAATCGGTGAGTGATCCGTGGAGTTGCGGATTGAATTCAAACGCGCTCGGCACGAATTTCAGCTGCCCGGAAAACGCGAGCGGTCACGGCGTCGGTGTTTCAGGGAAGGGTGCAGCGGGTCTCGCGCGAGAGGGCAAAACTTTCGAAGATATTTTGGATTATTTTTTCGAGGGGGTGAGCGTGGAGGAGGTTTATTGATTGTATGATAAATTGGAGATGTTTTTCCATTTCGATACTTGACTAAAAATATGAAAACACTTCGCATAAGGAACTTTTGATAGACTTTTAAAAAGGAATAAATTTTATTTTTTTAAACTAAAACATTATGTCTGAAGTATATAGAGATGGTTTTTTAAAAAAAGAACCAGAAGCATTTGGGAAATTTGGACAGTTAATCAGTGAATCATCTATGGAAGCATTTATTGAT
>JBDRIC010000064.1:0-4021 GCA_043816245.1 Patescibacteria group bacterium | reverse complement strand
CTAAAAACTTTATACTTTATACTTTCAACTTTATACTTTCAATTTGATCCAACCGTATCTCATTCTCGCAGCTGGCAGCGGAATCACTGGAATTTTCCTCCGCCGAAAAAGGCTGAATGTTCTCACGAAACAGATGCAGCGGAAATTCGAGCGAGAGCAGCAGAAGCTCAACTGTGAATCGCGCTCGGAAAATCTTTTGCGCGCGCAGATTTCACTCGAAGAAAAATCGCGCAAAATTCAAGAGAGCCTCGGGCAAATTTCGGTTTTAATGCGAAAATCGGATACCCACTTCGCGCGGGAGGAGTGGCGAGAAACAGAGAAGATTTTGATTCAAATTCTCTCGCTTGACGAGCACAATCTGAAAGCCAATCACTTCCTCGGTCTCACCTACCTCCACCGCGAGGAATGGAAAAGGGCGGAGCTGATTTTCCAAAAACTAATCGAACTTGAACCAAAAGAAGCCAGCCATTTTGGAAATTTGGGACTCGCTTTTTACCGACAGCGGAAATACCCGCTCGCCCGCGAGGCGTACGAAAATGCGATTCGCATCGACGGACAAAAAGCCTCCCGTTGGCTTTCGCTCGGACAGATTTATTTGAAGCTGAAAGATTTTGGAGCGGCAGCAGAGTCTTTCAAAAATGCGGTGAAACGCGACCATCGCAACCTCGATTATCTTTTCGCGCTCGCAGAAGCGTACGAGGCGGGGAAAAACTTGAAAGCCGCGGTAAAAACTTTCGAGCGGATTCTCGAACTCTCGCCGTACAATGATGAAGTGAAGCAAAAACTCAAAATCCTCGAACCGAAAATTTAGCGGATCTTCTTTGGGGCAAACTCGGCTTCTTTTGCTTCATCCGCCGCGGCGGATTCGCAAAACTTTTTTAATTTATTCCCAAATCCGCAACAACATCCTTTTCCCTCTTTCAAAAAAGAGGGATGGCGAAGCAGGAGTTTTTTTATCAAAATAGTTTTTTAGAGACGGAGATTTGCAAAGGCGAAGCACTTGCATGAAAAACAGTTAACCTGCCACCTAGGTGGCAGGTTAACTCCACTCCGGCGGAGACGGAGATTTGACGCAAAGCGAAGCAGGAACGAATGCAGATGTGGTTCGAAGCCTCTCCGAGAGCTTCAAACCAACGCATCGCGCAGCGTTTTGAAAGCAACCCAATAGCTGGGGTGAACTTGAATTCAGCCAATTTTTGGTCGGTATTGCAAAGCTTCGGCGACATGATTCATGACGATTTTTTCCTCGCCTGCCAGATCCGCAATCGTGCGCGCGAGTTTGAGGATGCGATAGTAAGCCCGCGCGGAAAGCTGGAAGTGGCTCACCGCCTGCTGTAATAAGTCTTTCGTTTTTTGATCCACCTCACAGAATTTTTTCGTTTGTTCGCTACTCATCTCGGAATTGGCGTGAATTTTTAGATCGTGAAACCGCTCGGTCTGCCGATCGCGAGCGGATTGAACTCTTGAGCGAATCGACGCCGAAGATTCGTTCCCCTCCGCTGGCGCGTCGAGCTTTTCGAATTTCACACGCGGCACGTCGATGTGGAGATCAATCCGATCAAGCAGCGGTCCGGACAATTTTTTTTGGTACCGTTCAATCTCGCGGGGAGAACAGCGGCAAGTCTGCTCGGAGTCAGTGGAAAACCCGCACGGACAAGGATTCATCGCGGCGATGAGAGTGAAACGCGCGGGAAATTTGACCGTCCCCGCTGCGCGAGAAATCGTGATTTGACCGTCCTCAAGCGGCTGCCGAAGAACTTCAAGAACTTGCGTGGGAAATTCCGCAATCTCATCGAGAAAAAGCACGCCTTTGTGGGCGAGGGAAATTTCGCCCGGTCCGATTTTATTCCCCCCACCGACAATCGAAACGGCGGAAGCAGTGTGGTGCACCGCGCGAAACGGACGAGTGGTCACGAGCGGCTCGCCCACCGGCAGCAGCCCGGCGACGGAATAAATTTTGGTTACCTCGAGAGTTTCGGTCAAACTCATTTTCGGAAGAATCGTGCGAAATGCCCGCGCAAGCATAGTTTTGCCCGAACCGGGAGGACCGGAAAAAAGGAGGTTGTGGCTGCCCGCCGCAGCGACTGTCAGCGCGCGTTTCGCGTGCTCCTGCCCGCGGACGTGGGCGAGGTCAATTTTGTACTCTTCCTCGGCAACGATTTCCCGCGCGTCGAGCGGGGGCAGCGGAGAAATTTTGGATTCGCCGGAACAATGCCGCGCGAATTCGAGCAGGCTTTTGACAGGAAAAATTTGCACGTCTTCAATAATCGCCGCCTCGCGCGCATTCGCCGCCGGTACGAAAAAATTTTTGAAACCGCGCTGCTTCGCCTGCATCACGATTGGGAGAACCCCCGCCACCGACCGCGTCTTGCCATCGAGCGCGAGTTCGCCGATGAGAATTGTTTTTTCAAGATCGGGGACAAATGCTTGTCTGCTCGCGGAAAGAATCCCGACCGCAATCGGAAAATCGAAGCTCGGACCGGCTTTCGGCAAATCGGCAGGAGCGAGATTCGCGGTAATCCGCTGATTGTGGAAAAAGAAGCCGGAGTTTTTCACGGCGGAACGAACCCGCTCGCGCGATTCTTGAACCGCGGTGTCGCCGAGCCCGACGACATTGAATCTTGAAATCCCAGCGGGCAGCAAATCAACTTCGACTTCAATAATTTCGCAATCAAGACCAATCGTGGCTGCGGAAAAAACTTTTGCTGGCATTGGCGGGATTTTACTGGATTGGGCGAAGTCTGGACAGAGAGGAGAGAATAAGAAAGTCAGCGAAACTTTTAATATCAATTCGCAATAAAACTTTTTTAATTTATTTCAAAATCCGCAACAACATCCTTTTCCCTCTTTCGGAAAAGAGGGAAGGCGAAGCAGGAGTTTTTAAATTGCAGGAAGAAAGTAGAGCCGGAGATTTGAACGGCGAAGCATTTGCATGAAAAACAGTTAACCTGCCACCTAGGTGGCAGGTTAACTCCACTCCGGCGGAGACGGAGATTTGACGCGAGGCAAAGCAGGAACGAATACAGATGTAGTTCGAAGCCTCTCCGAGAGCTTCAAACCAACGCGTTTCAAATTTCAAAACAATTTTTAATTTTCGAAAAGTTTTTAAATCCAGAAATTCGTGAAAATCAAAACTACCACGGCTGCCAAAATTAAATAAACCGCGAACCATACGAGCGAGTACTTCTTCACGAATTTGAGCAGCAAACTCGCAAACAAAAACGAGGAAACTGCCGACACTGCGAATCCGACGAGCGTGAATTCGAGCGGAGGAAGAGTCAACTCGCCCGCGCAAACTTTTTTGGAAATCAAGATCGTCGCTCCGAGCGTGACGGGAGCGAGCATGAGAAAACTGAATTTCGCCGCCGCTGAACGGGACAGTCCGCCGAGCATCCCCGCGGCAATCGTGGCGCCGCTCCGCGAGATGCCGGGCAGCAGCGCGAGAGCTTGGAAGATTCCCATACCGACAACATTCCGCCAGCCGACTTTCTCAGAATTTTTGCGACCGAACTTTTCCGCCGCAAGCAGCAGAATTGCGACGAGGATGAAAAATCCCGCCACAAGAAAAACTCGATTTTCTCCGCGCGTGGTCGTGTCAATCCAATCGCCAAAAAGCAGTCCGACAAAAGCAGCCGGAATCGTCACCACCGCCAATTTTCCGAGCAACTGCAAACTCTCTCGATTTTTTTCATTCAATCTGCCAACTGCCAACTGCCAACTGCCAACTGCCATCCCTACCCACTCCCGCCAAAATAGAACGAGCAGCGCGAGCAGCGTACCAGCGTGGAGAACAACATCAAAAGCTTTCAGATTCTCGACATCGAGATCGAAAAAATGCTCCGCAAGCAGCAGATGCCCGCTGCTGGAAATTGGAAAAAATTCGGTGATTCCTTGCAAAATCCCGAGAAAAGCCGCGAGCGGAAAATTCATTTTTTGTCTTTTTTATAAAATTGACCGCTCGTTTTTTTTTGAACATTTTTAATTTTTTCTCCAAAAATTTTGACAAATGGATGCATCCACT
>JBDRIC010000063.1:0-3566 GCA_043816245.1 Patescibacteria group bacterium | reverse complement strand
CACTTGTTGCACATTAGGAATGAGTAAAGCCTTTCTGTATTTAACAGTGATTTGAATGTGGTAGAAGCATTCGGATACATTGTGATGCCAGTACCAAATGTCTTTTTCTAAATTCACCATAGTCTGTTGGGTAAGATTACTCTTATTCTATTCATATCAGGTGCGCTGGCAATTCATCCCTGTGCCTTTCCCTACATTTCGCCTTCGTCCTGTTGGACTACGGCTTCATTCCGGTCAAGAGCAAAGGGAGTTCTTGCCAGTTCTTTAAAAATTAGAAATTATTTAAAAATTGTAAAAATTCAAAAATTAAAAATTCTCCGCGTTCGCTGCGCGGAGCGTGTTCTCAATCAAAGTCGCTACCGTCATCGGTCCGACTCCTCCGGGAACGGGAGTAATCGCACGCGCGATTTTTTTTGCAGAATCGAAATCGACATCGCCGACAATTTTGTTTTTAATTTTCACTCCACCACAATCAACAACTACGCAGCCTTTTTTCAACATCGAAGCCCGAATTAATTTCGGAACACCCGTCGCCGAAATCACGACATCTGCCGATTTTGTGTGGGCTTTCAAGTTTTTCGTGAATTCATGGCAGATCGTCACTGTCGCGTCGCGATTCAGCAGCAGCATCGCAAGCGGCTTGCCGACGATGTTGGAATGACCGACCACGCAGACATCCTGCCCTTTCAATGGGATTTTGTAAAAATCCAAAAGCTTCAAAATCCCCGCAGGAGTAGCGGGCAGCAGCGCGGGCAGTTGTAAAAATCCGCGTCCGAAATTCAGCGGATGAAAACCGTCAACATCTTTCGCGGGATGAATCGCGGTAAGAATTTTTTGCGTGTCAATCTTTCGCGGCAGCGGCAACTGTACGATAAATCCATGAATTTTTTTGTCGCAGTTCAGTTTTTCAATTTCACGCAGTAGTCTCGCTTCCGAAACCGAGACCGGCAATTTTACCTCGCGGAAAACAAAACCGACTTCCTCCGCCGCGAGCTTTTTTTGCCGAACGTATGCGACACTCGCAGGATGTGCACCGATGAGAATCACTGCCAAACCGACCTTCCTCTTTTTGCCCGCGAGCTTCCGCTTCACCGAATTGAGAATTTTGACGGAAAGCTGTTTGCCATCCAAAAGCATTGAAGAAGAGAAAAGAAAAACCTCGAGACCGAGGCGAGCTGATTTTAAGAGAGATGAGCGGAAAATTCAACCGTCAAAAAGGCAAATTGCCCGTGTAAAAAACTTGTCCAAAGACTTTTCTGATTTTTGATTTTTCTTTTGACTTTTCAAAAAAGAAGAGTATGACTTTTTCTTCTTTCTACGTCATTTCGGCAAAGTTTCATTGTTTTAAAAGCAAAATTATGCTAAAATGACACGAAGTTATTACTAAAAAATTAATTCTTTATCCATGCCTACCGACTCAAAAGATCCAATTGGAAAGCCTAAAAAAACTTCGTTTTGGAGAAAACTTAGCGAGAAGCAGGCTGCGGGAAGCGAAAGCTGTCTCGTAGACACGATCGTTCGGCAAGCTGAAAAAGAGGTTAATTCAGCGAAAAACAGCCAATTCTCATTTGAGAGAATCCCTGAGAAGGAAAGCGTCGAAAAAGAAAAAGCTCGCGCGAAACTCGCAAATGCGCGAACGTTGCTCTGGTTTGTAATAATCGTAGTGGCAGGGATTTGGCTTTATTTTTTTTCGATGCTCCACGAAAACAATTATTTCCATGCAAAATTCGGGAAAGAAAATCTCATTACTGAATTTAACCGCAAAACCGAACTGCTTCAGCAGTTGCGCACCGATCATCGCGATACGAAAAAATTTAGCAAACTGTTGCGAGTGGAGAATCTCGTAAACCGTGTGCTTGCGCTTGATCTCGAAAATCCGATTCTGAATTATGAGAGACCGAAAGGAGAGCAAGTGATTCCGCGTGAAAGTAACAATGATTCCGTAGAAACGTTACTTAAGACGACAAATTCAAATGGTGAAGTGATTTATCTCTCGGAAGCGGAAATTCGCAGCCTCGAAAATACACGCGAAATTCGTGTGGAATTTATCAGCAGCACCCTTGCCGAAATTTTAGAAGAGGCGGAAATTTTAGGCGGGGAAATTAAAACTGATCCGGAAATCGAAAAAGAGCTTGCTGCTTTGCTTACGGAACTTGCAGCAATTAATCCGCAAGAAAAAAACTTTCCCTCAGCGGTGCTCAAATCTCATTTTGCCGCTGCGCAATCCGCTGCGAAAAATATCTTGCGGGGCGTAAAAAATGCGAATCTCGAAAATTTAGTGACGGATATCAAACACCAATCTTGGGCAATCGATACAAACGAAGTGAGCGAGACTACGAAAGAAGTGGTAGCAAACCTTCAAACTAGTTTAGATAAACTTTCTCCACAGCGTCCGAACAGTTTCGATATCGCTCTCAGCGAAATTCAAGCACTCGACATTACTAAGATTTCCGAAAATAAAATTTTCCAAAAAATAGTTCGCATCATCGGCAATCCACAGAAAGAAAAAAACGATTCGGATTTGTTCGCCGCAGCAATAATCGTACATAACCTCGGTCGCATTAACACGATCAATGATTTACGGGCAGAGAGAATTGTGTGGTCGAGTGTAATTGAACAGGCGGAAAAAATCGCACGGCTCGGCGCTGATCTCGAGCGCGATACCGAAGGAATTCCTCTCGATGCCAGCCGAGATATCGATCCGAATGGCGAACTCGTGACTTTGCTTTCTTATTCTGGCAAATCACGAAGTGGTGAAATTGATCTTCGCGGACAAGTGCTTGGCGAATCCGCTTACGATCAAAAAAGTTTCACTCTGCTCGCCGATCTCATTGATGCTTTCGAGAGCAGCGCATATTTTAAAAATGTTTCAGGATTCACTTTTTCGAAAAGTGAAGATCGGCAGGGACGCGTCTCCTCTCCGCTAAACATCAAGCTTGCGCTGCAAGATCCGGCTGTAGTCGATTCGCGCGATATTGAGAAAACTGAATGGTTAAAAGTAAAAAAAGTGGACTTAGGGGAAGATAAAAAGAATATTGACATCGAAGCACTCAAAGAAATTGATTTTTCTTTTTCGAATGAGTCGGCAACTGAGAAAGACTCCAATCTTGAATTCGAGGATGAGCTTACAACTGCTGAGGAAACCACGGGAGACTGGCATTTAACTGCAAAAAATGATTCCGAATCTGTCTATGTTTTTGAAGCGTTGCGAAGAATTCTCAATAATTAAATTATAATTTTTTTCAGATGACAAAATACACCACTCGACTACGTCAAGGGGACAACATCCGCCTCGGTATCACCGTGATAATCGCAGCACTTGCCGCGGTTTTTATGGCTTGGCCGAATTATCAAAAACTTATCGAAACCCGCGCAAGCATCTTTGAGTCCGACGAGCAAATTGCTGACAGCGAACTCGAACTCGAATCAGAGCGCGATCAATATCGCCTCCTAAAGGCAGAATACAGCATCCGCGCGGAAACCGATCAGAGAATAATTGCGACCATTCTTCCAGAAAAAACGGAGGAAACTAAAATCATCCGCGAACTGGAGAAAAAAGCCAACGA
>JBDRIC010000062.1:0-4961 GCA_043816245.1 Patescibacteria group bacterium | reverse complement strand
AACTCATTTCGAATTTCCATGTGTCTCGCACCCTCTGTGCCATTGTCCAATGTGAGCGTTTTAAAAAGATAGAGTGGTAATGAATCAATTGTTTTCGCGATGGCTTCATTGGTTTCTTCAGCTTTCTTGTTGGGAATTTTGTGAATTCGACAGAGTTGGCTTTTACGCTCGTACTGAACCGAAAGCCCACTCTTACTGCCACGCATAGACTCAACCGTGTCAGTTTCCCAATCACCATACCTGCCTTTGGCAGTCACTTCCTCTGAACGCTGATGAATGGAAACCCTTTCCAGAATATGGTTTCGTGACTGACTTGTCCGGGTGGATCATCAACTTGCTCGCGCAATCGACCAGCGATTTGCTCCGGACTTTCGAGACGACGGAGTGATTCGATCACATATTTTTTGAGTGAAATATTTGTCTCGATAATTTTTTCTTTTTTACCAAGCAGTTTTTTTTCGGCGCGAAGCTGGGCGCAACCAGCAGAGTACGGTAGAAATCTTCCAGCATTTCTTTTTACTTCACGAGAAACGTCAGTATGCTCACGATTCAATATTTTTCCAATTTTTCGAAAGCTTTTTCTTTTTATGAGTTCAGCTTCGATGATTTGACGCTCCTCGTAAGTAAGGGGTTTTCGTTGTTTTGACATATGCCTGAAAGTTAAAGTTTTGGATTTTACCTTCAGGTGGTGCAATTGATTTTAGAATCTACTGGCTGAAAAATTGAGTTGCCGAAAATATGCAGGTTCGCTAAAATCCGGCAGCTTATTTTTTAGACTTTTGAAATGCAACAACACACGCTCAAACCGAAAAAGGGTTCAACCCACCGCCACAAGCGCAGAGGAATCGGCGACACTTTCGCTGGTCGAGGAGTGAAGGGACAGCAGTCGCGCGTCGGCGGTCGTTCGAAATTCGGAGCAGGCTTCGAAGGCGGACAGATTTCGCTGATTCGGAGAATGCCGAAGCTCGGTGGTTTTCGCAATCCGAATCGCGTGGAGTTTCAGCCGGTGAATCTTGCTGATTTGGAAAAGCTTGAAATCGATAAAATCTCGCGCGAAACTTTGAAGGAGGTTGGATTGATCCGCAAAATTAAAAATCCGGTCAAAATTCTCGGCAGCGGAAAACTCACGAAAAAATTAACTTGCTTCGTGGACGCGGTCTCGAAAAGCGCGCGGGAAGCAATCGAGAAAGCGGGAGGAAGTATTGAATTAAAAATGATGAATGATAAATTAGAAAAGAAAAAAGCAAAAAAATCCGATCTTTCATAATTCATAATTCAAAATTCAAATGAACTACTTTCGAAGAATTTTCCAAGCCCCCGATCTCCGCAAAAAAATTCTTTTCACGATTTTTGCAATCGCGATTTTTCGCATCGCCGCTCACATCACCGTGCCCGGCGTAGATGTCGCTGCTTTGCAGGGACTTTTTGAGCAGAATGAATTGCTTGGAGTTTTTTCGATTTTGACTGGCGGCAGTCTAGAAAACTTCTCGATTGTTTTGATGGGACTCACGCCGTACATCAACGCCTCGATTATCTTACAGTTGATGACAGTAGTGATTCCGCGGCTGGAAGAGCTGTCGAAAGAGGGCGAGCAGGGTCGGAATAAAATTAATTCGTACACCCGCTGGCTCACTTTTCCGCTCGCATTTTTGCAGAGCTACGGGATGATTCTTTTGCTGAATCGCAGCGCGAGCGCAGGCGGAGCAGAGCTGATTCCGGGAGTTGAAAATCTGAATGTGATTCTGCCACTCATGCTCACTATTTCGGCGGGCACAATTTTTTTGATGTGGCTCGGCGAAATAATGACCGAAAAAGGAGTCGGCAACGGCATCTCGATGCTGATTTTTGCATCGATCGTTTCCGGCATTCCACCGGTACTTGGACAAACTCTCGGCATTGCGCAGTTTGATCAATCAAAATTAATTCCGTTTGCGATACTGCTGGCAATCACGGTTGCACTCACGGTTTTCGTCGTGCTCGTGACGGAAGGAGCGCGGCAGATTCCGGTGAATTATGGAAGTCGGATGGGCGCGCGCGGCACGCAATCCGCGCTGCCAATTCGGATCAATCAGGCGGGAATGATTCCGATCATCTTCGCTGTGAGTTTGGTCACTTTCCCGACAATCATCGCGCAGTTTTTGCAGAATTCCGCGAATCCGGTGGTGAAGGCGGTTTCCACTTTTATTTTGAATAATTTGAACGGTGCCTCACCTGGCTTTCTTTACATTCTCCTTTACCTCGTTTTCATCATCGCATTCACTTATTTTTACGTTTCGATTACTTTCGATCCTGCCAAAATCGCGGAGAACATTCAAAAACGCGGAGGTTTCGTTCCGGGCATCCGACCGGGGCGGGAGACGGCGGAATTCCTCGCGGGCGTGTCGAGTCGGCTGAATCTTTGGGGCGGGCTGTTTCTCGGCTTCGTCGCAGTGCTTCCAATTTTACTAATGAAGTTTTTCTCCACGCAATCATTCGGATCGGTTCCGCTGTTAATCTCGGGCGCGGGGCTAATCATCGTGGTGGGCGTGATTCTGGAATTAATTCGACAAATCAACGCGCAGCTGATCATGCACGATTACGATAAATTTGGATAAAAATGGAACTTTCATTTCAACCGCGCAGCTTAGAAAAATTAAGTAAAATCCAAACAACATGGGCTTCAAAAGATTCATTCTCACCCACTGACCGGGATCTGTCGGCTCAACAGCAAAGACTTTAACTCGTTCATATATTGCGATGAGGAGAATGTTTAATGCTCCCCATAAAGAAGCACTCCTTATGATGATCGAAAATAGATACCCAAAAGGAAAAATCATGGGTTCAAAAATGCTTCCTAAAAAGAAAGAGGAGATTGTCGATGAAAACAAAGAAAACTTGAAAGAAGTTATATTGTATATTTTAAGTGTAGAGAATGAAACAGTTAATGAGATTATGCACAATGGTCACAAGTATTTTATGGATATATTAAGTGTCGTAGAACAGGTAATGAAAAAAGAATTAGATCGTGTAAATTTAAATCAAAAATAAACACTTAACGAGATTTCGTAGCATCAAGAAACGGATTTTTAAACATTTCTTTGACTTTCTGTATTAATTTCTTAAAAGAAGGATTTTCGCAAAAATAACTTACGCCGGTTCAGATTTGTAATCTGAATCATATGTTTCTTTCTTTCAATACACGGTTCAATTTATAAAATTGAACCTGCCGAGGGCTTAAAGTAAATTTCTCTGAGCAACAAAATTAATTACTTTTAATGAATTCGGCTTTATTCTCGTTATGCTCCATCAATGTTTTGGCGAAATGAATCTGCCCATCTGAATCGTGCAGGTAGTACCAAAAATCATTCAGCTCTGGATGCAGCGCGGCGCGAATTGAACTCAAACTCGGCGAGCAAATCGGGGTCGGAGGCAAACCTTTATATTTCCGCGTATTGTACGGAGAATCAATTTGTAAATCTTCTGCCGTCAAATTCTCACGATGACCGAGTGTATAAAAAAGCGTGGCATCCGCATACAACCCCATTTCTGCTTCTAATCTCCGCCACAAAATATCAGCCACCTTCGGTCGATTTTCGTCCGAAGATTCCTCCAATTCGACAATCGAAGCAATCGTGAGCGCGTCGTGAAGCGGAATATTCGATGTTTCAGGAGACCACCCCGCCTCGCGAAGATTGCGCTCCGTCGCCTGCAGCATTCGCGAGACTAAATCATCCACGCTGAAATTCCGCGGATCGATTTTGTAAGTCGCCGGGAAAATGTAGCCTTCGAGACTCGCCACCGGTCGATCCACCACGAAACTCCCCTCTTCATTCCCCACATCACTCCCCTCTTGTCCTGAGCTTGCCTGCGGTGAGCTTGTCGAATCCATTGAAGGGTCGCGGACAAACAGCGCGAAATCATTCGGCTGAATCAGCCCGAGCTCCGCAAGTTTCGCGTCGATTTCGAAAGAATTCCAGCCCTCCAAAATAGTGAGCGAAATCTGCGTAGCCTCTCCTGTCTGCAAAATCAGCACCACGTCTGGAATCGTCTCACCGCCGCTGAAACGGAAGTGACCAGCCTCCACCTTTTTGTCTAAATTTTTCTTCGCAAGATAATTCACTAAAACCCAATCATTCCCCACTACCCCGATTTCTTCCAATCGCCGCGCAATTGACTTCACACTCTCGCCTTTTTCAATCACGAAATCAACCGTGAGTGTGTTGCTCCCCGATTTTTCAATCGCCCGCGGAAAATAAATCAACTGTTTGTAAATAAAAACCACTGCAAGCGCGGCGACTCCGACAATGAAAATTCCAGCGAGTCCGAGAATTATTTTGCGAAGGAAATCCACGTGAATTTTAAATTTTAAATTTCAAATTTTAAAACAAGGTCAAATGCTGTAAGTTCGAATTTTGAAACATTTAAAATTAAGAAATTCAAAATTGTTTTTAAATTTAAAATTTAAAATTAGAAATTATTACTCCCTTCCTCCCATCAAACCCTGCATCTCCCCCATCACTCCTTTCATCTTTTCGGCAGCAATTTCCTGCGCTTTTTTAATCGCTTTATTCGCGGCAGAAACAATCGCAGCTTGCAGCTTCTCGGAATTCTCCGCCGTCTTCATTTCCTCGGGAATTTTCGCGGCAATTACCTCCATCTCGCCATTCACGGTAATCACCACCCCGTCGGTTTCCGCTTCAATATGGATATTTGCGAGCTCTTTTTTAATTTGCTTCGCCTGCTTCTGCAGCTTATAAATGTCGCGCGCTTTCCCAAACATATTCATTTTAAAATTGGTTAAAACGAGAGAAGTTTAACCTAATTGGATTTTTAGAGAAAGCCTGTGTATGAACTGGATACATAGGTAACACTTTCGGATAATATTTTACCACCCATTCAAGCGGAGGCAGATACCCCAAACTTTGGTGTGGTCGTTCAAAGTTGTAGTGAATCAGCCACTTGGTCATTCGTTGATTGAACTT
>JBDRIC010000061.1:0-7845 GCA_043816245.1 Patescibacteria group bacterium | reverse complement strand
CCTCCATTCGGGGTTAACTTTCTCAAACTGTTTTTCTCCTGATCCCAATTTTCAGAAAGAAAGCGCAGACCCCAATATTTTTATTGCGAAGCAGTATTAATGTAAAATGAAATTGCTTTTAATCTATCCATCATGCGAATCAAAAATACGTTTGCGGTATTTATCCTTCCCCTTCTTTTTATCCTGCCCGGCTGCGGCAGTGGGGAAGATGATTTCGGTCTTCCTGACGATGACGTTAGCTATGAAGAAATTGCGGAGCTGTTGGAGGAATTTCCAGATGATCGGAAGGGTGTGCGGGGAAGTTGCAACACGATTGACGATCAAAGCGCCTGCGTCGACTACATCGGCTCTTTTTGGACCGACGAGCAAATGGATCTGAATTGCGGATCTGTGGGGGTGCGGAGCAAAAATACTTGCCCGTATTCAGAAATCGGAGGCTGCCAAGTAGGGGGCGGTACCATCACAGAAATCATCGTTTGGTCGTACACGAGTGGCGGGCAGCCGATGCCACTGGAAGCAGTGCAGTACGCCAGCGGAGCTTGCAACGCCACCATTTCCGCTAAGTGGGTGCTGCCGGATGATTTGCTGGGAGAGTAGTGATTCGCTTGTCTTGAACTGTGATTCATCGGATTATTATGATTACCTTGATTTATTTGTGCCGAAGGACAAAGATGGTGATGATTGAAGTGAGTGCTAATAAATGGCAGGCGGAGAATCATAGTTAATCATTGAATCAGCGTTAATTGTCTGAACCACTGAAAACACCCATCCTTCACTTCGTTACGGAGGGCAGGCTGATGACACTGAATTTCACGTGAACACTGATAATACAGTTTCAGTGAAAATCAGTGTTCAGTGTGTTTCTTAATGCTTTCATGCCCGCCTGCTGGTAGGCAGGTGTGATTTAGTAGTTCAGACAACCAAATTCAGAAACAACTACAAGAATTTTTATTCTTGACTGAGAATTAGTCCAACTGATTATTTGGTGAGCCAAAGTTTGGAGTTTGAATTTGTAAAAAAATAATTTTAAATTAAAATACGCCTTGATGTTATTAAAGTCCAAATCTATTGTCCGCGGACGACAGATTCCCCTCATCGTAGAGAAAGGAGAAGATGGTTTTTATGTGGCAGAGTGTCCGCTTTTTAGCGGGTGCTACACTCAGGGCAAAACAATTACAGAAGCATTGCAAAATATTCGCGAAGTGATTGATTTAGTTTTAGAAGAAGAATTAAATCGTGAGATTTTGGCAGATTATCGACCAGTTGAAATTAGTTTGCACACGATTACTGTTTGAAAGATATGCCAAGATTGCCGCTCATCTCCGGCAAAAAACTTATCGCTGTTTTAAGCAAACTTGGATATGGGGTAGTGCGCCAACGGGGGAGTCATATTCGTTTATGCACCTCAGATATTTCCGCCCGCAAGCCGTTGACAGTGCCGGATTATCGCTTAATTGATCGATCGCTTTTAAAAAAGATTTTACGAGATGCCAAACTCACAACAGCGGAATTTATAAAACTACTCAAAAAATAACTTCTTGTAGTTAGTCTGAATTATTGAGACACATGGAGATTTCAAAATATCTGCAAGAACTGATTATGAAAATTTAATTTGTTAAAATACTTCCCAAATTAAAGATGAAAAAAATCTTCGCTACTTTCGTTCTCGTTTTCCTCCTCGTCGGTTGCGGGGCAGCAAGCCAGCAAAGTTTTTTGGACGAGAAAATAAAATGTAAAGACTTGGCAAATAAAAGATTGGAAAATTTGCAAGGAAATTGGGATCTTATCGAACTTATCGAGTCTGATTATTTTGCCGAACTAGATACATGTATTGCTGCTTTTATTGGTATAAAAAAATATAGCGATGGTCGATCAACTGGCATGATTGAGGATATAGTAAGTGGGCAAACAATAGCTCAATATGATAGTGCTTTAACGGAGGCAAATCGTGAATATTTTGACAAAAAAGAACTTTATTTCGGTGAAGATGCAGAATAATTTTGATTGATAAAAACTTAATCCTGTTTTCTTAATCCTTAATCCTCAAATTATGAAAGCAATTCTCATTCTCGGCAGCGAAGTAGATCAGCCCCACGCGGAAAAAATTACGAGCGAGTTGGAAAAACTCGAAATTCCGTTCGAAGTCCATGTCGCCTCCGCTCACAAAAACACGCGCGAAGTTTTGGCGTTGATCGAAAAAAATGAAGGGGAATCGAAAGTGCTTTACATCACCATTGCGGGGCGATCGAATGCGCTTTCCGGTGTTGTTGCTGCGAACTCGACGAAGCCTGTCCTCGCGTGTCCGCCTTTTAAAGACAAAAATGATTATCTCATCAATATTCATTCCACCCTGCAAATGCCGAGTGGGACGCCGGTTTTGACGATTCTCGATCCGGGGAATTGTGCTGCGGCGGCGGCGCGGATTTTGAAAAACTAATTTTGAAAAACGGAGGCTAGACAAGTTCTTTCAGCGCTTGCTCGATTTTTTCGACAATTTTCTTGCGACTCATTTTCGCGCCTCGTAAAGATTTTTCTACACCCTTGTCGAGCAAACTCACCCCTGCCAATTTTCCCAAAACAATTTTGGGATCAATTGGTTTCGCCGCGATCATTTTTTGAAAGAATTTCACACCTTCACTCAAACTAAATTCGTCCAAAAGCGTCGCGATGTCGTAAAAATCTTTGTAATCGACGCGACTGAAAAGCGCGAGTAATTTCATCGCGAAAATTGATTCTAGCGTCGCGAGAGGAATTTGCTCGTATTTCTTTTTAGATTCAATTTTGTGAGGAAATTTCAGTAGCGTGATTTTTAAACCTTTTTTCCCGACAGCGAAATGCATTTGATCAGGCTGTGCGCCGATGAGTCGCAATTCAGGAGTTTTCAAAATTCCGTCCGCAATCTCATGATGAGCGCGCCACAAATCGTCTCGCAAAGTTTCCGCGTCAAAATCTCCCATCGTGAATAAATCAAAATCGATTGAAGCACGATTACTTTTCTGCAAAGCGAGGGCAGTTCCGCCGACTAAAATAAAATCAGGATGCTGTTCACAAAAATAATTAATAACCGGTAAATAACGAGCTGTGAGTTTATCTAACATCGACAGAAATAGGATGATTGAAATCACGAATCATTGCAAGTTTATCGGGATAAACGCTGCGAATCTCACCCGGCGTGAAGTACTTTTTCAATTTGGCGAGATCTTCGAAAATGCCGTAGCGCACAACGCGTTGAATAAATTCACGCTTGCTCAAAGCTTCTGGATGACGATCCCAAAAAGCCACCAGCGAAAACTGTCGCGCTACTTGTGGTGAAACTCGCTCGTCCATTTTACGAAAATGATGTCGCCGAAGATGTGGTGCAGAATAATCCGAGACGCGCCAACTTTTTTTGTCGCCGATTTTTTGCAAATAAGTTCGGATGTCGGTTGGATTCTTGATCGACAGTTTTTTGCGCGAAAAGAAAACCTCGACAGTTTTTTGTTTTTTATCGGCGATTTCGGCTAATTTTTTGAAATTCATAAATACTACTAAATTACAAATTATTGTGGTTTGATTGTAGTATTTTTTTAAGATAAAAGCAAATTAATTTTTGCTAAAATCCGCGCATGAATCTCCTCTCCGCCCAAACCATCGCGCTCCAGCTTTTCGAAGAACACGGATTGGAAAAATGGAAATTCAAGTTTGATCGTGCGCGGACGAGGTTCGGCTGTTGTAATTTTACGAATCAAACGATTTCGATTTCCCGCATTCTCACGCAACTGAATTCTCCCGAAAAGGTGAAGGATACGATTCTTCACGAAATCGCGCACGCGCTCGCCGGCAAAAATTGCGCGCACGGAAAAGCGTGGCGAGCGAAAGCGGTGGAAATCGGCTGCGTGGCGAAACGGTGTTATTCAAAAGAAGAAGTAGAAACCCCGCGTGGGAAATACACCGCGAAGTGCGGGAATTGCGAAAAGGAATTCCAAGCAATGCGGCGGAGGAAGGGAGTAGCTTGTCGGGAATGTTGCCGAAGATTAAACGGCGGAAAATATTCAGCGGAGTTTCGAATCGAATTCGCGGAAAATTAAAATCGGTGAAGCCATTCACGGTCTGTCGCGGCAAACAAAAAATGGAGCCACCGCCCGGATTCGAACCGGGGACCTCTCCCTTACGAAGGGATTGCTCTACCAACTGAGCTACGGTGGCGAAACTGGTTTATTGGTTTTTTAGTTCACTGGTTTTTGAGTGGAGAAATTTTAACTTTCTTTAGATTTACTGCAAACTACTTTGAGGCTAAAATAAAACTAATTTAATTCCCCGAAAATGAAGCAAAAACTCCTCGCGTTGCTCACGAAAGATCCGCGAATTTCCACGCGCTCACTCGCGAAAATTCTCGGGACGAGCGAAAAGAAAATTCAAACCGAAATCGAAAAACTGCTGAAAAGCGGGGAAATCGTAGGATTTGCCGCGGTGCTGAATTCCAACGAAAACGGAAACGAAATCACCGCGATGGTCGAGGTACGCGTGACTACGCAGCGAGGAAAGGGGTTCGATGAAGTGGCGGAACGCATCGCGAAGTTTCCAGAGGTGCGGAATGTTTATCTCATCTCGGGTTCACATGATTTGAATTTGCTCGTGAAAGGAAAATCACTCGCGGATGTCGCGAATTTTGTGAATCGAAAAGTTGCCGTCCTTGAAAATGTAACCGGCACGACCACCCATTTTCTCCTCAAAAAATATAAAGAAGATGGACTGATTTTTGGAGAGAAGGGAGGGGATAAAAGACTGAAAGTTTCAGCCTAAAGTTAACCCCCCAGATATCTGGGGGGTTAACTTTTTGAAACATTCAAAATTAAGAATTTAGAAATTATTTAAAAACTAAAAATTATTTTCTGAAGCTTCCTTGCAACCGCATTCTCGAAACAATCCCTCCTTCCGGCATTCGCCGATTTTTTGAAATCGTGGCGGAGCAGTCGGATGTGATTTCGTTGTCAATCGGTGAACCCGATTTTGACACGCCGTGGAATATTCGTGAAAGCGCGATTGCCGCACTCGAAAATGGGGAGACTCATTATTCCGGCAATCGCGGAACTCCGGAATTGCGCGCAGAGATTGCGAATTATTTTGTGCGGAGATTTGGCGTTCGGTTCGATTGGAAAGAAGAAATTCTCGTCGGCAACGGCGCGAGCGAGATTTTCGATCTCGTCGTCCGCGCGGTTTTGAATCCCGGCGACGAGGTGATTCTCTTCGCGCCAAGCTATGTGATGTACGCTCCGTTGATTCAACTCGCGGGCGGGATGCCGGTTTTTGTGAGGAAAATTTCCGAGATTGAGAAAAAGATTTCGCAAAAAACGAAAGCGCTTGTTTTGAGTTACCCTTCGAATCCGACCGGAGAAACTTTCTCGAAAGTTGATTTAAAAAAAATCGCCAAAATTGTGGCAAAAAATAATCTCCTCGTGATTTCCGACGAAATTTACGCCGAACTTTCGTACGAGGTTTCTCACACCGCTTTCGCGAGTCTGCCGAAAATGAAGGAACGGACTGCCACGATTTCCGGTTTTTCGAAAGCGTGGGCTATGACCGGTTTCCGGCTCGGCTATCTCCTAGCGCCGGCGGAATTGACCGCGGCGGCGAATAAAATCCACCAATATTCCGCTCTTTGCGCGAATTCGCTTTCACAAGCTGCGGCGGTTGAAGCATTGCGGAGCGGCGATTCGGAAGTCGAAAAAATGCGCGAGGAATACCGAGTGCGGCGGGATTTTTGCGTGCGGGAGCTAAATCGGATGGGTTTGAAAGTGGGGAAACCGGCGGGGGCTTTTTATCTTTTTCCGAATGTGAGAAAAAAGACGGGGATGAGCGGCGAGGAGTTTGCGTTGAAATTGCTAAAAAAAGAAAAAGTGGCGGTCGTGCCGGGCAATGCGTTCGGCGAGGAGCATGCCCTCCGCGGAGGCGGGGGGTTTTCCGATTTCGTGAGAATTTCTTATGCGACGAATTTGAAAGAGCTCGAAGAAGCGCTCGAAAGAATGGAACGATTTGTGTGAAAGTAACCTTACGCACCCAATTTTTTTAAACTCCTGCTACAAATCTCCGTCTCTGAAATCCCATTCCGTTTTTTAAACGAGTGCTTCGCCATCCCTCTTTAAAAAAGAGGGAAAAGACAGTTGTCTTTTTCTGCAAAAAATAAATTCTCCTTTTCGAGCGAGTGGACTTGCCTGCCGGCAGGCAGGTTTGAGACTTGAATTTCAGTAGGCGGGTAGTTAGCAAATTTCCAAAGTCCAACTATGTCAAAGTTTCTTTCTGTTGGCGGGTGGAGGTGTGTAAAATTACGCGCAAAAGTAACTTTACACACCTCACCCCACTCACCTAGCCAATGAAACTAGGTTTTGAAAGAAATTGTTTTCAAACTTCTTCCAATAAGTCATCAGTACTGAAGCTAATATGCTGAAGTTTTCGGAAGTTTTCTCTGTTTTTGTTCCGAAGGAAATCTTTCTTTTTATGACAAAGTGTCGCAGCATTCTTTCAGCCTTATTGTTGTCACACGGTACACCTTCATAATCCAGACAGGTTAGCCATTCAGACTCGTAGTCGCAGAACTGCTGTCGGATATTGTGGAGCTTCTTGGGATCTTTTTCGTGGAATTTTCTCCAAACACTGAAATCATGAAGGAGTTCTTCTTTTTGTTTCTTCCTTTTAATCGGATCAAATGGCTCTGTAATGTAAGTCCTCACTTTTTTGTAAATCTCTGAAAACTCTGCATAAGCTGTTTGACAGTGTCTCTTGGTTGTAAGAGAAAGAGTTTCAGAGTTAGCCAGATCTCTTAGTTTCCTGTGCGGGTGAGCAAGACATTGCTGACAATCCCCCTGCTTGTTTTTGTAGGCAGCATAAGCATCGTTAATCCGAACACCTTGGAAATCCTCACCTAATAATTCATCAATATGACCATTACCTCTGTTGCGACCGGCTAAATACAAAACATCTTCAGTATCAATTGAAGCCATTACCCATAGGTAGAGTTTTCTCCAGCCTGTTTCGTCGAGATGCACGCCTTTACCTTTTTGAAGCCTTTGCTTGATTCGCTCGAATTCAGGTCTGAACTTTCCACTCATCTCTGCCAGAATATTGGCAATTTCTCCGTTACTAATTAAGAAACCGTAAGTGTCTCGCAGGAGACTAATGATTTGAGGATAACTCAATCTGATTAGAATACTGAGATAGCAGATGTAGAGCTTTACCTTGTTGCCAATTACAACTTTTTTAAAAGGTAGAGAAATTGCAGTATGCCATTTTCTACACTGTGGACACCAACCTTTTTCAACATGGTGTTCAATTACTTCTTTTAGTTATGTATTCTTATTGGGCAGAGGGACATCTTCTTCGTAAAAAACTACGATTCTTTTCTTTTTTAATCTTGTTCCACAATCGGGGCACTGATCGACTGAATGCTTTTTTGTTTCAGTTATCTCACTGGAATCAGGCGTCTTTCTTTGATAGGATGCAGGATTCCTCTTTTGGGGTGGTTTTCTTTCATTTTCTTTACCGCCAAAAGAGTCATCGTTGTTATCTTTTTTCTTTGATTTACCAAAAATGATCTGCTCAAGTTCTTCAACTCGAAGCAATAGGCACTCAATTACTTTTTTAAGTTCGACATTTTCTGCTCTCATTTGATAGTTCTCTTTTTCGAGTTCTTTGACTTTTGCTTTCAGTTTTCGATTTTGTTGGACAGCTTTTTTATGAAGAACTTTTAAATTCCTCCACTCTTGCATTCTGCGAAAAATTTCTTCTCTGTTTAATTCATTCATGCACAAATATTGTGTTCAAAAATTCCAATTTATGCAAGTGGGGCAAATGGAGGTGTGTAAAGTTACG
>JBDRIC010000060.1:0-3895 GCA_043816245.1 Patescibacteria group bacterium | reverse complement strand
GGATTAAATCAAGGAACGACATATTATTTCGCGATGAAAATTTCAGATGAAGTTCCAAACGAATCAGGACTCTCTAATGTTGTTTCCGCAAAAACCAACACTCCTTCATCGGGTGGCGGAAGCAGTGGCGGAAGCAGTGGCGGTGGAGGCGGAGGAGGTTCTTCCGTAGATCTCACCACCCCGTACCGACTTCCCACTACTGTCAGTAGCTCACTGGTTTCCATTTACAGACCTCTCGACCTCTCGGGAACCGGTGGCAACTTCGCGCGACCGGTGAAAATTTATAGCTATTATTCCAAAAAGCTCTCTGCCGAAATTCCACAAGAGACAAAGGTTACTACCTCTACAGGGGCAGCCTACGCTGGTTCAATTGCCGCGCCGACATCGACTTCCACGAGTTCAGTTTCAAGATCAGTCGGTGATAAAAAAGTCTACGCCGCTTTCTCGATTGGATCTTCCAGCCAGTCTCTCCGTTTCGACAAACCAGTCAAACTCACAATTCCTCTCACACTTGATGTTTCAGAAAATGTTTCGAATATCAAAGTTTTCTACTACAATTCCGCTTCGAACTCTTACAAACTCGCGGGAGACGGTGGCACTGTTTCCGCCGACGAAAAATTAATCTCGGTCGAAGTCGATCACTTTACCACTTTCGCAGTAATCGAGAGTGTGGAGAATGAGGTGGTCGCGGGCGGAACTTTCGAATTGCAATCCTCCGAAATCGCCGACCCATTCACCGACATCGGCGGACATTGGGCCGAAAATTACATCGACGATTTGCGGTTGACAGGATCAATCAATGGAAAAAGCGAAGGAATTTTTGCTCCGAATGAATCCTTGACGCGTGCCGAATTGGTCAAAATAGTTGTCAATCTTTACGCATTAACAATCCCGACTGAGATCGCTTCCAAGCCATTCAATGATGTCGAGATTGATGCGTGGTACGCTCCGTACGTCGCTGCGGCGAAAAATGCTGGCATTATCGGTGGTTATTCCGACGAGACATTCCGACCGGAACAACTAGTCTCACGAGTCGAAGCCTTGAAAATTGTTTTAGAAGCGACTGGATTAACGATTGTTGGCGGCGAAATGGATTTCCCTGACACCGAACAAGGACAGTGGTACGAAAAATATGTCGCTTTTTCAAAGCTAAATGGTATCGTCAACGGATATGCGAACGGTAATTTCGGTCCGGCTGACTCGATTACTCGCGCTGAATTTTCCAAAGTGTCGATTTTGACCACTGAGCTTCCTGCCGCACAATAAATTTTTTAGAGATCAAAAAAGTTCAGAAGGTTTGTTGATTTTTAGATTAAAATGCTGGAGTTGGAAATTTTTCGTTCCCTCTTTCTTGCCCTCCGTAGTCCCGCTGCAGCGGGGCGAAGGATGGGTCAAAGAGGGATGGCGAAGCAGGAGTGCGAAAAATTGTTGGCGGTGATAGAGACGGAGATTTGAGTTTTGAAAATTGTTCGCGCTAAAAATTCTCCCGCAGTCCTACATCGTCCCGCCGATATTTTCCAAATTCTACGAGTTGCAACGCTTTCGCTCCGCTGATCACCGGTCCGTCGGAGCACACGCAAAATCCAGAATCATCCATCGCGCAGCTGCCGCAGACACCGATTCCGCATTTCATGAATCTTTCGAGCGAGAGTTCGCAATCTATCCCTCGAGAAACCTTGCCTGTCGGCAGGCAGGTCTCGGGGGTTAATTCTGCATCGCGGCAAATTTCCGCAACTCGCTTCATCATCAATTCCGGTCCACACGAAAAAACCACGTCAATTGTCCCCTCGCTGAAGCGAGGGGTTGACTTGTTGTCGAGCAATTTTTCGAGCAAATCTGTCGCGAAACATTTTTCGCCGCAGCTGCCGTCGTCCGTCGAAATCAAAACCCGCGCACCCAGTTTTTCAGCGTGATTTTTTCCGAAAATTAAATTTTCGCTGCGCGCACCGATGATGAAATTCATCTCGCAATCTTCCGCTTTTTCGAGAATTCCGAGCAGTGGCGCGACGCCGAATCCGCCGCCCACTAAAACTATTCTCTTCTTTTTCGGGATCGTGAAGCCATGACCGAAGGGTCCGCGGATGCCGATTTTGTCGCCGACTTTCAGTTCGTGAAGTTTCCGTGAAAATTCTCCAACTACTGAAACAGTAATGTTCCACTTTCCATCTTCCACTTTCCACACTCCAAATGGTTTCTCGCCGACTCGCGGCAGCCAGACCATTACAAATTGCCCCGGCTGAAATTCAAGCTTGCTCTCAAAAACGAAAGTTTTGATTCCTTCCGCTTCGTTGATGACTTCGCGGATTTCGAGAATGGTGGGGAGAGTGGTGGACAACTGAAAATTAAGAATTAAGAATGAAAAATTAAGAATTTTTATATTGTTCAATTTTTTTATAAAAATCACCTTTATTATCTTCGTCGCAAATCTCCAAAACTTTTCGACTAAAAAGATCGACGAGTTGGCAATCGTAGCGAAGATACAAACAAGAATTTTCTTTCGGACTAAAAAACGCTCCGCCGAAATCCCAAACTTCTTCTAAATTTTCTTTTTCCGCTAATTTTTTACATTCCAAATTTTTTTCGGAAATATAATTTTCTTCGGATGTCGTTGCGCAGCCGGCGAGCAAAATTGCGAGGACGAGAAAAGCGAGGAGTTTTTTCATTTCTTTTTTTATTCTGGATTCCCTTTTTCAAGGGAATGACAAGGGGGGCGGGAATGACAAGGGGGGCGGAATGACAATAATGACAATTAGGATTTGTGGGCTTTTCCGGTCAATTCAGAAATATTTTCGATTCCGCGCGACTCGCACCACTCCTTGATTTCTGCCGCGATTTTTCCGAAAATTTCTACTCCATCTTTTACTGCCGAACCGATTCCAACCAAACTTGCTCCGGCTTCCATCATTTCAATCGCATCTCTTCCGCTCGCCACTCCGCCGGTTCCGATGATCGGGATTTTCACCGTCTCAAAAATTTCCCACACTGCTCGCACCGCGAGTGGATGAATCGCCGGTCCCGACAGTCCGCCGACGCGATTCGCGAGAATCGGCTCGGCAGTCTCGATGTCGATCACCATTCCCGGACCAACGGTGTTTACTGCCGTGATCGCGTCCGCACCAGCCGCCTCCGCCGCGCGCGCGATTTCAGCGATGTTTTCTACGTTCGGTGAGAGTTTCACCGCGAGCGGAATTGCGCCGCACTTTTGTTTCACGATTTTTACGACTTTTTCCGTGTCGCGAATCGAACACGCGAACGGTCGACCGAATTCATTCTCCACATTCGGACAGGAAATATTTAATTCCATCAAATCAGGTTTCAGTTCTGCGACGGCTGCCGCGGTTTCGCCGAATTCCTCGAAATTGCTCGCAGCGATGCTCGCGAAAAAGGGGGCACTTGAGAGCTTCCGAAAATTCTCGAATTCCACGCGCGCCTCCTCGATTCCGCCGTGCGGCAGTCCGACCGCGTTCAATAAATTTCCGCCGCCGAGATTCAAAACGGTCGGATTCGAATGCCCATCGTGCCGATGCAACCACACTGATTTGCTCGTCACTGCTCCCGCCCCCGCCTTCACCGCCGCTGCGAGACTGGCCCCTGTCGTTCCCAAAATTCCGGAAGCCAAAACGAGCGGGTTCGCTAGGCTGATTCCGAGGAATTTGGTGGCAAGCTTCATCCGGGTGATTTTAACAAAATTCGGATCAACGGAAAAACCGTTTGTTTATCTCCAAATTCTCTCCACCCTAGAAAGAAAGTATTAGGCAGGTATGCTTCCCTCCTTCGATTTTCAAACTCCTGCTTCGCCTCAATCAAATCTACCGCCGGTTCAGATTTGTAATCTGAACCACATGTTTCTTTCTTTTTTCAAACACACGGTTCAATTTACAAAATTGAACCTGCG
>JBDRIC010000059.1:0-6573 GCA_043816245.1 Patescibacteria group bacterium | reverse complement strand
CAAAAAATATAATTTTCCGAACTCTATCGTAGAAAGTTGCTACGATTTTGAAATTCAAAAAACTATTAAAAATGAGTAGATCTGCCAAAAAAGGTCCGTACGTTGATCCGAAGCTTCTGAAAAAAATTCAGAATCTGCCGGCTGACGCGAAGAAAAAACCGATTAAAACTTGGAGTCGCGCGTGCGTGATTCCGCCAGAATTCGTCGGCTTCACTTTCGCTGTCCACAACGGTAAGCAACATCTCCCTGTTTTCATCACCGAGCAGATGGTCGGACACCGCCTCGGAGAATTCAGCCCGACGCGGACGTGGCGGCGTCACGGAGGTAAAAAAGTGAAAGAAAAGTAAAAGAAAGTTAAAAGTATAAATTCCAAAGTCTAAATTTATGAAAAAGGTTTACGAAGATATCGGGGAGAGAACTTTTAAATTCGCGGTTAGAGTGATCAAATTAATTTCAAGACTACCTTTCAATACGGCGACAAAAGTATTGGGCAACCAGATTATCCGTTCAGCGACATCCATTAATTCAAATATTGTTGAGGCAAGAGCGGCACTGACAAAAAAAGAATTCGCTTATCATTACAACACAATGTCTCCAAAAAAGAAGCAAAGGAAACTCAAAATTGGTTAAAAATGTTTGAAGCGAGCGGTATTATCTCCCCCGAAATTATCAAGCCGTTTCACGAAGAAATCGCCGAAATAGTCGCCATTCTCGTTACCGCCTGCAAAACCAATTCAAAAAAATCACAATAATTTAGACTTTGCAATTTAAAATTTATACTTTCCTTGAAAGCATTTCTCAAACAGACTCGCATTTCTTCCAAAAAAGTGAATATCGTCGCTGCGCTCGTCCGCGGTAAAAAAGTTTCAGACGCGCTCACACAGCTGAAATTCACGCCGAAAAGAAGTGCTCCGGTTCTCGCGAAATTGATTGCGTCGGCAGTGGCGAATGCGGAAAATAATTTCAAACAAGATAAAGAAAAGCTCATAATTTCCAAAATTATTGTGAATGAAGGAATGACTTTGAAACGCGGTCGACCAATCTCGCGTGGACGGTGGCATTCGATCAAAAAACGAACGGCGAAAGTCTGGGTGGAGCTCGAAGTTGAAAGTAAACAGAAAGAAGCGATTGAAAGTAAAAAGGGGAAAGTAAAAAGGGGAAAGCCGGTTGAAAAAATTGAGCTGAAAGAAAAGAAAGTTAGGACAGTTGAAAAAGTTAAGAAGGAAGCGAAGGGAGTCGAGTCAGTCGGACTGGTCAAAAAAACCGAGGAGAAAGCTCCGCCAGCCACGGAAGTTGAATCGCAAAAAGCGGACTCTGAAAAAAGCGAAACTAAAAAAGATTCTTAATCTTATTTTTAATTCTTAATTCCTAAATTGTGGGACAAAAAGTTCATCCAAAGTCGTTTCGTATCGGAGTGATCAAATCGTGGAGCTCGCGCTGGTTCTCTAAAAAAGATTACGCGAATCTCCTCCACCGAGATATCACGCTCCGAAAAGCTATTAAAGAGCGGCTGAAAGAAAGCGGTGTCGGAGAAATTGAAATTGAGCGGAGTTCCGGTAGCGTGAAAGTGAATGTTTTCACATCGAAGCCGGGTATGGTAATCGGTCGGCAGGGCGCCGCGCTGGAAGAATTGAAATCGGATATCGGGCAACAGTTCGGCGATAAGATTGAAATAAATATTATCGAGGTCAGCAAGCCGGATGCTTTCGCTCAATTAATTGCCGAATCAGTTGCGAATCAAATCGAGCGAAGAATGCCATTCCGACGGGTGGCGAAACAGGCGGTGAAAAAAGGAATGGAGGCGGGATTACAAGGGATCAAAATTCGTGTGGCGGGAAGACTGAACGGAGCCGATATTTCACGAGAGGAAACCTTCAAAGACGGCAATATTCCGCTTCACACAATTCGAGCGGATGTCGAATACGGCGAGATTCCAGCAAAGACGACGTACGGTCAAATTGGCGTGAAAGTATGGACTTACCGCGGCGAGATATTTACGAAAGATACGACCTCTGCGCAACGAGAGAAAGATCAAAGTTGGCTGGCGGAATCGCGAAAGTCCTCCTCACAAAAAGAAGAAAAAGGTCGATTGGAAAAGGAACTCGAAGCTGAAATTAAAAAATAATTTAAAAATGGAATTCGACTTTAAAAATCTCCGCAAATTTTTCCTCGAAGCACTTGAGCAAACCGTGATGCCTCGATTTGATTCAATCGACGCAGAAATGGATTCGCTGCGAGAAGAAATGGGTTCGCTGCGAGGCGAAATGGGTTCGTTTCGAAAGGAAGTCAATGAAAGAATGCTCGATTTCAATAAAAGGCTGCTTGATCTTGAAGAGAAAATTTTCCCTGAATTTGCGAGAATCAAAGAACAGTTTGAGCTCGTGTTGCAAAAAATAGAATTTCTCGAAAAAAGCGGAGGCAGTAAAGAAGTTTTCACCAAGATTGATTTATTAGAGAGGTTCACGGCTAAATTAAAAAGAGAGTTGATGTTGCTTGCAAAGCGTGTGGAGAAATTCGAAAACAATTTGAAACAACTTCGGCAATCTCAGAAACGACGCGCGGCAAAATAATTTTAAAATGCTTTTCCCTAAAAAGACGAAATATCGAAAATGGCATCGCAATCGCGGTAGCCTAAAAGGCGTAGCCACGCGCGGCAATCGAGTCGCGTTCGGAACGTTCGGGCTAAAACTGATTCAAAAGGCCGAACTCACTTCCCGTCAAATCGAAGCGGCGCGGCGGACAATTACTCGATATTTAAAAAGAGGCGGCAAACTTTGGATTCGTGTATTTCCTCACAAACCAATCACTAAAAAAGCGGCGGAAGTGCCGATGGGATCAGGAAAAGGTTCAGTGGAATATTACGTAGCCTCCCTCAAGCCCGGAACCGTAGTTTTCGAGCTTGAGGGAGTCGACGAAACGCAGGCTCGCGAAGCTTTCACTCTCGCTAGCCACAAACTTCCCGCCAAAACTCGATTCGTAACCGCTGCTCACAAATAAAATGCTGCTTTATTCTGAAATTACGCAACTTTCGGATCGCGATCTCCTCGACGAGATTGAGAATACTAGGAACTCGCTTTTCCGCCAAAAAATGGGAGTGCGGACGAAACATTTGAAAGATACTCACCTAGTGAAAGTGCTCCGAAAATATGTTGCGCAGCTGCTCACCGAATTGCGGCGAAGAAAAAAACTCGACGAAAAGATAGAAACAACTTCAAGTGAAGTTGCGAAAAAGGCGAAAGAAATGCATTCTGAGATTGAGAAAGCGCAAACTCCGAAGAAAAAGAAAACGGAGAAAAAAGTTGAGGAAGCTGAGAAGGTCGAAGAAAAAGTCGAGGCGAAATCTTCGAAAGATGTGAAAGTTAAAAAAGTCGAAAAGAAAGGATTTTTCTCACGAAAGAAGAAAACGGAAGAAAATGACTCTTAATTTTAATTCTCAAAAATGCGAAGCAAACAAGGAACTGTCATCTCGGACGCGAACGATAAAACCATAGTGGTGAAGGTGGATCGCGCGGTGAAACATCCGATTTATAAAAAGAATTATCGCGTGAGTAAAAAATTCCACGCGCACGATGAAAAAAACGAAGCGAGTGTCGGCGATGTTGTCGAGATCGTAGAGTCAATACCGATTTCGAAAAAGAAAACTTGGAAGCTTGAAAAAATTCTTTCGAAAAATGCGAAAGTCATTAATCAGCCCGCCGCGGTGGAGAGCGAATCGGAAAAAGAATTGAGAGAATCGGTGGCGAAAGAAAAAACAGTTTCCAATCCGCAGTCGGCAAAAAAGAAAGAAGGAGAAGCAGCCAATTCGGATAATGTTGGAGAAAAAGAGGATACTGAAGATCCAGAAAATTCCAAAAAAGAAAATTCTTAATTCTTACTTTTTAATTCTTAATTGAATTGATTCAACCTGAAACACTTCTCGTAGTCGCCGACAATACCGGAGCGAAGCTCGTGCAATGCTTCAAAGTTCTCGGCGGCTCCAAAAGAAGGTATGCGCGCATCGGCGATGTCGTGGTGGTGAGCGTGAAACAGGCCACGCCGAAAGCGATTGCGAAAAAGAAAAGCGTCCAACGGGCGGTACTTGTCCGCACGAAAGATGCGATTCGCCGAAAAGATGGCAGCTATCTTCGTTTCGATGAAAATGCGGTGGTGATTATCGATGAAAAAGGTGAGCCGAAAGGCACGCGCGTATTTGGTCCTATTGCTCGTGAGCTGCGCGAACGCGGTTACCAAAAAATTATTTCTCAAGCTCCGGAAGTCCTTTAGTTAGTAAGTCAGTAAGTCAGTAAGTCAATAAGTCAATAAGTTCGAAAATATTTTTATTTCAAAACTATGATTCGATCATATCGAGAACTAAAAGTTTGGGAGGCAGCTGAAGAGGTGTTCGGAATGGTATGTGAGGATGTGAAGAAATTTCCAAACAATAGAGTAGTGTGGATAATAGCCGATCAAGTTGTGCGTTCATCGGGATCAATCGGAGCAAATATCGCAGAGGGTTTCAGTAGAAAAACAAAAAATGATATTATTCGGTTCTTCATTATTGCACGGGGGTCAGCATCTGAAACGGAAGTTTGGCTCATCCGTGCCGAGAAACAAAAATTTATTTCTTTTGAGAGATTAAAAAACTGTCTCGAAAAATTACTTAATATTCAAAAAATGATAAATTCCTTCAATTCAAAACTTCGCCAAAGTGAGCGAACTTACTAAAACTTACTGACTTACTGACTTACTAACCAATTGACTTAAATAATGAAAATTCTCTCCTCCGATACCGTTTTGATTACCGCCGGAAAAGATAAGGGCAAGACCGGCAAGGTGATGCGCGCCGATCATTCCGCTCGGAAAATCGTGGTGGAAAAAGTGAATGTCGTGACGAAGCACATCAAAAAACGTGCGGATGGCACGCCCGGTCAAATTGTGAAATTCGAAAAGCCGATCGATGTTTCGAATGTGAAGCTTGTCTGCCCGAATTGCAAGAAGCCTGCGCGAGTGGGATTCAAAAAACTCGAAAACGGCAAAAAAGCGCGTTTCTGTAAGAAGTGTAACGAAGGAATCGCTAATCCAAAACTTGCTAAAAAATAATAATTTTATGGGAACTTGCGAAGTAAAATTTCGCTTTCAAGGAAAACGTGAAAAAACAGTAATGGTTGACACTGGTAAACTTCCCTTTTGGAAAACTGATGGCGATGATCCAATCCTAAAAACCGCGCTGCTTGGAGTGAGTAAAAAAAAATAGAAGTCGAATAACTGAGGTGTTTATGAAAGGTAAAAAAATCCTAGTTGAAAGCCCAAAATTCCAAAACGCTTTAGGCACGCTCAAAGAAGGAAGAGTGGGCACCACAAAATACCATCAGATGAAAACTATCGGCAATTCATATTTCTAAAAATGAAATCAATCGATCTCTCCGTAACCGTAAAAAAAGAAATTCTCCCGAAAGTGGGGAAAGAGCTTGGGATCAAAAATTTGCACGCGACTCCACAGATTTCGAAAGTAAAAGTTTCAGTAGGAGTCGGGAAAATTGCGCGGAAAAGCGGTTCGAGCAACGCAATGGACGAAACAATGATTGAAAAAATTTCCAACAACATCGCAACTATTACGAATCAAAAACCGTGCACTCACAAATCGAAAAAAGCGATTTCCAACTTCAAGCTGCGCGAGGGAATGATCATCGGTCTCTCTGTGACTTTGCGGGGGAACCGCGCGCTCGACTTCATCAATAAACTTGTCAATATCGCTCTTCCCCGCGTTCGCGACTTCCGTGGATTACCGTTGAAAAGTTTCGATGGCAACGGGAATTATTCAATTGGATTGAAAGATTACACTGTTTTTCCAGAGGTGATGCCTGAAGATGCAGAATTCGTCCACGGAATCGAAATCACGATTTGCACGACTACGAATTCAGATGTGGAAGCAAAAGCGTTGCTTGCTGCGCTCGGATTCCCATTCCAAAAAGATACTTCGAAAGAAGATTCAGCGGAGGAAGCGCGCAAAGAAGCGGAAAAAGAAGCACGCTCTGCCGCGGCGGAAGCTGCGGAGGAAGCAGGATTAACGAAGAAGGAGGAACCGAAGAAAGAAGAAGGCGAGAATGGAGATTCGGGAAAAGCTTCTGAATCGAAAGAGAGTGATTCTAAAAAAGACAAAAAAGATTCTTAATTCATTATTTGTAATTCTTAATTTTCTATCGTGGCAAAAACCTCCCGAATCGTAAAAGCCGAAAAGTTCAAACGCCGCGTTGCGAACGCGCTCGCGGCTGGTGTGAAGCCGAAAAAAGCTACACGCATCGTGAACCGCTGCCGAATTTGCGGGAGAAGCCACGGCTACATGCGAAAATTTGAAATGTGCCGAATTTGCTTCCGCGAACTCGCTTCGAAAGGAGAGATTGTAGGAGTGAAGAAATCCAGCTGGTAATTTAATAAATGATGAATTATAAATTATAAAATATGAAGTTCGAAATTAGAAAATGAACGATAATGTCAAAAATTTAAATCTAATCTTAAAAATTATTTTCTTAATTCATCATTCATCATTCTTACTTAATTTATGACAACCGATCCAATTGCCGACATGCTCACTCG
>JBDRIC010000058.1:0-2496 GCA_043816245.1 Patescibacteria group bacterium | reverse complement strand
TCCTAGTAATAGAATCAGCAGTAAAAGCGATATGACAACGAAAAGTTTTTTTGGTTCGAAAAGATTCATTATTTTCCCTGAATTAAAAAATAAGTGGCAAAATTTACCCAAAAGAGAATCAAAAGTCAAGATGTTTTTGTCGGCTTAATTTATGAATTTTTTTCGAAAAAACAGGTCGCCACCACTTCCCAAAAAGCATTTTTAGTTTTAAAATTAATTCACCTTTTTCTTTCTTCTTTTTCATGCAAAAACTCTCAACTGCTATTCTCGGCGCTTCCGGTTACGTCGGCGGCGAACTCGCGCGGCTGCTGCTCGGGCATCCGCATTTTGAATTGAAATTTGCGACAAGCGAAAATTTTGCCAGCAAATTAATTTCGAAAATTCATCCGAACTTACGAGGAACAACGGATTTGAAGTTCTGCAAAATTTCCGAAGTTGGGAAAGTTGATGTGGTTTTCGCGTGTCTGCCTCACGGCTCGCTCGCTCCGCGGATTGCTGGAATCGAAAAGCTGGCTCCGAAAATCATCGACAGCTCTGCGGATTTCCGATTCGAGGATTCGGAAAATTTTAGAAAATGGTACGGTCATACTCATCCTGCTCCTGAAAAATTAGCCGAGTGGGTGTACGGATTGCCAGAGTTACATCGGGCAGAAATTAAAAAAGCCTCGAAAATCGCCGTGCCGGGCTGTACTGCCACCGCCGCGATTCTCTCAATCATTCCTCTCATTAAAGCAGACGCTGTCGATTCTTCGAAAATTATTTTTGATTTGAAAGTCGCATCGTCGGGTTCGGGGAATAAACCTTCAATCGGAAGCCACCACCCCGAGCGGGCGGGTGTTCTTCGAAGTTACCAACTTGCCGGACATCGACATACCGGTGAGGTTTTGCAAGAGTTGAAAATTTCGTCGGCGGGTTATTCCATCACATCCACTCCGGCGGTTCGAGGAATCATTTGCCATGCGCACGCATTTCTCAAAAAAGATTTGGACGACAAAGAAATTTGGAAAATTTATCGGGAATTTTATGCTGATGCGCCGTTCGTCAGAATCGTGAAAGAGGCGAGCGGAATTCACCAGTTGCCCGAGCCGAAAATCTTGAGTGGCACGAATTTTTGCGATGTCGGCTGGGTTTTGGATTCGAATTCAAAAAGCGTGATTGCAGTTTCTGCAATCGACAATCTCGGAAAAGGCGCTGCGGGCGCTTCGATTCAGTGCGCGAATCTCGCGTGTGGGTTTGAAGAAAAGGCGGGACTGGAATTTTTAGGATTACATCCTGTTTAAGTTATAAATCATAATTAATAATTCATAAAAGGTGTTAGACATTAAAAAACGCACGAAAATTTTTTCGATTGAAATTATTAAACTAGTCGCGCAATTTTCTTGGAAAAATCCTATTCTTGTGGTTCTCGGAAAACAACTTTTACGGAGTGCAACCTCGGTGAGTGCAAATCTAGTGGAAGGAAGTGGAAGCGTGAGTGATAAAGAGTTTATTAATTTTCTCGCAATTGCTAGAAAATCTTCTCTAGAAACTCAACATTGGTTAGATTTAATCGTAGAGAGCAAAACGCTTCCTGAGAAAATAATTCAACCTTTTCAAAAAGAAGCGATTGAAATTGGTAAAATTCTCACCACATCCCTAAAGAACAATAAAAAGAAGACATTAAAGTAATTTATGAGTTCTAAATTATTAATTCTCAAATTCGGCGGCGGCGTAGGAATCGATCTTGATTCTCTTTCGAAAAACGCGGCGAAGCTACAAAAAAAATTTGGTGAAAAAATCATAATCGTCGTCGGCGCGAATGCCGAACTTTCGCGCATTCAAAAAGAGAGAGGTATGGAACCCAAAATGATTACCTCTGAACGCGGCGAAAAATCGCGCTTCACCGACTCCGCGACGCTCGAACTTTTGAAAGAAGTTTACGGCGGGACGGCGGAGAAAGTGGCGGGGCTAATTCGAAAAAATGGCGGCGAAGCGGTTGCGCAGCTTGCTTCGAAAAATAATTTAATTCTCGCGAAGCGGCATGATCGGATGCGGATTCTGGAAAATGGGAAAGTGAAAATAATTGACGGAGATTTGACTGGTTCAATCCAAAAAGTGGATGTCGCTGCGATTCAAAAAATTCTCGATTCTAAAAAAATTCTAGTCCTCGCGCCGCCTGCCGCGACGAAAGATTTCTCGACGAACTCGAAAAAAGAAATCGAGGTGAATGTCGACGGCGACAAAATTGCTTCAAAAATTGCGACTGAATTAAAAGCTGACAAATTAATTTTCTTCGCGGACACGCCGGGTTTGCTTGAAAATATTGAAAATGAGGAAAGCTTGGTCCGTGAAATTTCAATCAAGAGAGCGGATGAATATGCGATTGGGCGAATGAAGAAAAAAGTTCTCGCGGCGAAGCGGGCGATCGAAGCGGGAGTCGGTGAAGTTATTTTTGCCGATGGAAGAATGATTAAAAATCCAATCGATGCGGCACTGAAAGGGGGTGGCACGCGGGTT
>JBDRIC010000057.1:0-3381 GCA_043816245.1 Patescibacteria group bacterium | reverse complement strand
AGCGGTGTGAACTTTCTGTCCGACGCCGTGACCGAGCGAGTGAATGAAATTTTTGCCGAACCCTTCCTTCGCCAAAAAATTGCGCGCCGCCGCGTCCAAGTCTTTCGCTTTCATCCCGATTTTTATTTTCCGAATACCGATTTGCTGCGCGCGCAAAACCGCCTCATAAACTTCGCGCTGCAATTTTGTCGGTTCGGCGGTGAAAAAAGTTCGGGTGATGTCGCTGCACCAGCCTTGATATTTCACGCCGAGATCGATTTTCACGACATCGCCTTTTTTCAGTCTCCGCGCAGTCGGATGGTGGTGGGGGATTGCTGAATTTCTCCCGAAGGCGACGATTGGCTGAAACGCGCCGCCGCCAGCTTTCGATTTCGCGAGCCGTCGAATTTCGCGCGCGACCTCGATTTCCGATTTTCCGCGCCGCAGATTGCCGACGATCTTTGCCAAGATTTCGTCGGCGAGACGGCAGGCGCGCCGGATTTTTTGGATTTCAAAAACTCTCACCAGCCGATTTTACCTTCTCCCATGATAAAATCGGATTCGTGCGGATGCGGGTGTGGTTCAACGGCTAGAACGCCGGCTTCCCAAGCCGGAGACGGGGGTTCGACTCCCCTCACTCGCTCCATTCTTCGCTCGTTGCGGCGAGCTTCGAATGGTAGGCCAAGACTTCGTCGGGCTACGACTGGTTTCGCCACTTTTAAATCTCGCTCCCGTCGTTCAACGGATAGGACGTAAGTTTCCGGAACTTGAGATGCAGGTTCGATTCCTGCCGGGAGCACCAAAAAAATGTTAAAATTTGTCCGAAAATGGAAGAAGACCCTCACCTCGTTATTTATCTCGCGCTCCTCGGGCTGCTTGCGCTTTCCGCGTTTTTTTCGGCGGCGGAAGTGGCTTTCGTTTCGCTTTCTCCGGCGAAGATTCATATTCTTGCGGGTAAAAAATCCCGCGCATCCAAATTGGTCGTGGCGCTCAAATCTCGTCCGCAACGTTTCCTTGCCACGATTTTGATCGGCAATAATCTCGTCAACATTTTCGCCGCCGGTCTCGCTACCGTCGTTGCCACCGAAACTTTCGGTTCTGCCGGTCTCGGGATTGCTACCGGCGTGATGACTCTTCTCGTCCTCATTTTTGGCGAGATAATCCCGAAGGCTTTTGCGCAGAAACACGCGGAGATTTTCGCTCTCGCTGTTTCCTACCCGCTTTTTATTCTCGGTAAAATTCTCCTTCCGTTCACATGGCTTACAGAAAAAGGATTGCATGCGCTCGGTGCGAAACACTCGGAAGAAGTTTCCGAAAAGGAAGTGGTGGCGATGGTCGATCTCGGTGCCGAATCGGGCGAGATCAAAAAACACGAGCAGGAAATGATTCAAAACGTACTCGAATTTACTGACACAAAAGTTGAAGCCGTGATGACTCCGCGGGTGGAGATCGAAGCGCTAGAAAAATCAACTACGATTGCCGAAGCGGAGAAATTTTTCCAAAAACTAACACATTCACGAATTCCTGTTTTCGATGGTTCAATCGACAAAATTATCGGCATTCTCACCCTCCGCCAAATTTTCGAGCACGAGGGCGAACGAAATTTTCCGATTAAAAAATTGAAGCTTTTTGAACCGATTTTCGCTCCCGCGAGCCGGACGATCCGTTCACTTTTCCAAGAACTGAAGTCGCGCCGAATTCACATCGCGATTGTCATCGATGAGCACGGCGGCACGCTCGGCATCGTCACGCTTGAGGACTTGCTCGAAGAAATTGTAGGCGAAATCGAAGACGAGGAAGATGTGAGTGAGGAGGGGATTCAAAAGCTGAACTCCCACACATTGCTCGCGGCGGGGGACGCGCAGCTTTCCGAAATCGATGCGCTGCTCGGGACTACGCTTGCTCACGGGAAATTTACCGCCAAAAATCTTGCCTTTCTTTTCCTCGAAAAGCTCAAGAAGCTGCCGCAGAAGAATGCTAAAATTCGCGTCAATGGAGCGGAGCTCACAGTCGAAAAAATTCGCGGCAACAAAATTGAAAAAATTAAAATTGAAAAAATTTAAAAGCTTCAGATTTAATTTTTCAAAAATGATTCCCAAAAAAATTTTCGCCGTATTCGCGATTTTCCTGCTCGCGGGCTGCGAAGTCGGCGGAGTCGCGCTCACGAAGCCGGTAGTTTTTTGCGAGTTTGAAAACGAAAAATATCAGCCAGGTGAGACGATTCCAGTATCCGATGGATGCAATTCCTGCATCTGCAGTTCGGCTGGCGAAGTGGGAAATTGCACCAAAATGAATTGCGAAGAAATTCAACAAGATTCCGCCACCAGCGCTGGTCTCGCGAATCCGGCGGCGGTGAAATGCAGCGTCGACGGTCACCATTACGAAATCCGCGAGGATTCCGAAGGCGGGCAGTTCGGTGTTTGCATTGATTCAAATTCGAAAGAATGTGACGGCTGGGCGTATTTCCGCGGGGAATGTTTGCTTGGCGATGTTGTTCAAAAATTTGCGGCGGAATTAGAAGTAATTGCCGAATTGTCCGGCAGCGGCGCGGCGACGGCAGAATTTTCCGCGGAAAAATTTACACTCACGCTTTCTGCGCGCGATTTGCCGGAACTTTCTGAGTCGGAATTTTATGAAGGCTGGCTCACGCGGGTGGAGCCTTTCGACCAAATTTCTCTCGGAAAACTCGTGCCGGAGGGAGAGGAAGGTACACTCGCGCTTTCGCTCGAAACGCCGGAAAACTTAACTGATCATGCCCGCGTTTCCGTCACTCTCGAAAACGGGGAGGACTCCAAGACGGTTCTCGAGGGAGTGTTTGAAAAAGTTCAATAATTTAATCCATTTAAAATGCCAAAAAAATCGTCTTCTGGTTCTCGCGCCGGAATCGCTCTCGCCAGTGCGGCTTGCGCCGTTTTTCTTCTCGCGGCGTGCGGAGAAACTTCTGAAAAAGTTGGAGAGGCTGAAATTATTTTTTGCGCGGCGGATGCGAAAATCTGTTCCGACGGTTCCGCCGTCTCCCGCGTCCCGCCGAGCTGCGAATTCGCGCCGTGTTCTGCTAACATCTCCAAAATGCCTTCCCAAAAAATTTCCATCTCCGAAATTCCGACGAACGATTGCGATTCAGATTCCGAAAACCAACTCCGCTGCGCGCGCGCGGGCGACACCGTCGCCAAAATTTCCGCGAATCACGGCGAGATTTGGCTGAGGCTTTTTGCCGACGACACGCCCAAAACGATTGAAAATTTCGTGGGACTCGCGGAGCGAGGATTTTACAGCGGGCTGATTTTTCACCGCGTGATTCCGAGTTTCATGATCCAAGGCGGCGATCCGCTCGGTACTGGCACTGGCGGGGAGTCAATCTGGGGCGGTCCGTTCGCCGATGAATTCGTGGTGGGGTTGAAC
>JBDRIC010000056.1:0-11217 GCA_043816245.1 Patescibacteria group bacterium | reverse complement strand
AGTTGAACAATTTTCAAATTAAAGAGTATGAACAATATTTTGATATTTCTTATGCAACAGCACGAAGAGATTTAAGAAAATTGGTCAAAAAGGGCATTTTAAAAAAAGATGGCATCTTGTACAAGAAAATTAAAACTTAATCCACATTGACACTCCACGAAAAATTCCCATCTGTCTGAACCATGATTCGCCTGATTAAATGATTACCATGACCTCCAAACTCTCCATCTTCCACGGCAAGCAAATCCGCAAACATTTCGACAGAGACAGCGAGCAGTGGTATTTCTCGGTTGTCGATGTCGTGGGAGCATTGACCGATTCGTCGGATCCCAGAACTTATTGGAAAGTGCTAAAAAATCGCTTAAATAAAGAAGGAAGCGAAGTGGTTACAAAATGTAACCGGTTGAAAATGTTGGCTGTCGATGGGAAAAGCCGCTTAACCGACTGCCTCAAAACAGAAGATTTATTCCGCCTCATCCAATCCATCCCCAGCAAAAAAGCCGAGCCGCTCAAGCTTTGGCTCGCCAAAGTCGGCAATGAAAGATTGGAAGAAACCGCTGATCCGGAATTAGCTTTTGACAGGGCAATGAAAACTTATTTACAAAAGGGCTACTCGAAACAGTGGATTAACCAAAGATTGAAATCAATCGAAGTCCGCAAAGAATTGACGGACGAATGGAGGGAAAGAGATGTGGAAGAAGGCAAAGAATTTGCGATTTTGACAGATGAAATTACCAAAGCGTGGAGCGGGCTGGGCGTGAAGGATTACAAAAAATTCAAAAATCTGAAAAAGGAAAGTTTGCGGGACAATATTTACCCCGTTAGATATTTACTTCCAGCATTATGATTTACTATACTTATATTTTGAAATCTGGCAGCGATAATAATTTTTACACAGGTTATACCGCTAATCTAAAGGATAGATTAAAAGAACATAATAATGGCAAAGTAGAATCCACAAATTACAGGAGACCATTAAAATTAGTTTATTTTGAAGCATGTCTTAATCAACAAGATGCGACTCATAGAGAAAAATATTTAAAAACTTCTTGGGGAAAAAGATACATCAAAAATAGACTGAAAAATTATCTAACGGGGTGAACCAATCTCGAACTCGTGATAAATATGTTTGCCGAAGCCTCCACGACAGAAATTGCCCGCAATCGCGATGCGAAAGGATTCACCGAAAATAAAGTTGCTGCCCGAAAAGGCGGCAAAATCGCTGGCGATGCGAGGAAAAAATTAGAAATTGAAACAGGTAAAAAAGTTATTAGCCGCAAGAATTTTTTACCGAAGAATGAGGCAAAGAAACGATTATCTTCTCGCAATACGCCAAAATATTTATGAAACTCCAATTTGATCCAAATCAGGAATATCAAAAGCAGGCAATCAGCGCGATTGTGGATATTTTTGAGGGGCAACCGCTTCACAAAGGCGATTTCGAAATTGAAATGAAAAATCCCGAAGACCAACTTCAATTTGGCACGGATTTTCTCGTGGGTAATAATCTCATTCTTGCGGAAGAAACGATTTTGCAAAATTTGAATTTTGTCCAAAAAAGAAATCAGCTTGAAGAATCGAAAAAGTTGGACGGATTGAATTTCTCTGTTGAGATGGAAACCGGCACTGGCAAAACTTATGTTTATCTCCGCACAATTCATGAACTTCACAAAAAATACGGATTCAAAAAATTCATAATCGTCGTGCCGGGTATTGCCATCAAAGAGGGGGTCGTGAAAAATCTCAAAATCACACAAGAGCATTTTGCGAACTTGTACGAAAACCCCGAAATGGATTTTTATGTTTACGATCCGCGAAAACGGGGGCAACTCAAAAACTTCGCCACGACGAATGCGCTGCAAATTTTGGTAATTAATATTGATTCATTTGCAAAATTCAGCGAGGAAAAAGCTGGAAGAAATGTTATTTATCAAGACAGCGATTGGGGCATTCCAATTGAATACATTCAAGGAGTGAGACCAATTGTAATCGTAGATGAACCGCAAAATATGGAAACGGAAATTCGCAAAAAGGCTGTCGAAAATCTGAATCCGCTTTGCACGCTGCGCTACTCCGCTACTCACAAATTTCACTACAATTTAATTTATCGTCTCAATCCAGTGCAGGCTTATGATATGGGTCTGGTGAAAAAAATCGAGGTTGATTCAGTAATCACGGAAGAAAATCACAACGAGGCTTTCGTGGAGCTTGTTTCAGTAAAATCACTCAAAAATTCAATCACGATCCGATTGAAAATTGATGTGAATGCAGACGGCGGAGTGAAAAAGAAAATCATTTCAATTCGCAAAACTCCAAAACAAACTTCCGAATCGGATTTATTCAAACTTTCGGGCGAGCGGGAAATTTATCGAGACGGCTACATTATTGACGAAGTAGATGTTGCCGGACAGTCCATCACATTTTCAAATGGCAAAACGATTTTTGTCGGGCAGACGGTGGGTGGGATGAATGACGAAATTATGAAATACCAAATTCAAAAGACTGTCCAAAACCATTTTGAAAAAGAACAACGATTAAAAGCTAAAGGGATAAAAGTGCTTTCGCTTTTTTTCATTGATCGAGTAGCGAATTATCGAGAATACAGCGAGGCTGGTGTCGTAAAAGGCAAAATCGCAAAATGGTTCGAGGAAGCTTTTAGAGAAATCAGTAAAAATCCGCGCTACCAAAATTTAATTCCCTATTCGGTCGAGAAAGTCCACAACGGTTATTTCTCGCAGGATAAAAAAGGGGTATTGAAAGATACGCAAGGAAACACAAAAGTAGATGATGATACCTATTCACTGATTATGAAAGACAAAGAGAGGCTGCTCTCAATGGAAGAGCCTTTGCGTTTTATTTTTTCTCATTCAGCTTTGCGCGAGGGCTGGGACAACCCGAATGTTTTTCAAATTTGCACGCTCAATGAAAGTCGCAGTGAGATGAAAAAGAGGCAGGAAATCGGGCGGGGTTTGCGTTTGCCGGTGAATCAAGACGGGCAACGGATTTTCGATAGTAATTTAAATATTTTGACTGTCACTGCCAACGAAAGTTACGAAGATTTCGCCAAAAGTTTGCAAAAAGAAATTGAGCAAGAATGCGGCGTCAAATTCGGTAGTCGAGTAAAAAATGCGCGAGATCGCAAAAAGTTAAATCTCAAAAAGGGCTATGCTCTCGATTCGAATTTCAGAGATTTGTGGGAGAGGATTAAACACAAAACTCGTTATCAAGTTTCTTATGATACGAAAAAATTAATCAGCGAAGCAGGAAAAGCTATTTCTGAAATTGAAATTACTTCACCCAAAATTAAAAGCTTTCGAGCAAGATTGAACATAACTGATGAGGGTGTGGAAGCTGGAATCACTAACATTGGCAGAGAAAAAAGTGTGAAGGTAAAAATAACCAGCATTCCCGACATTCTCGGTTATATTCAAGATAAAACAAAACTTACGAAAGACACAATTCTTCGAATTATTGCTAAATCCGGCAAAATGCAAAGTATTTTCAAAAATCCGCAACAATTCATGGATGTTGCCTCAGTTGCAATTAGCCGAAAATTAAACGAAATGATGGTGGATGGGATCAAATATGAAAAAATTGCTGGCGAAGTGTATGAGATGAAACTTTTTGAAAATGACGAATTAGAAGGCTATCTCGAAAACATGGTCAAAGTCCAAAATCAGGAAAAAACGCTTTACGATTATTTTTTGGTAGATTCAGAAATTGAAGATCAGTTTGCAAAAGATATGGAGATCCGCGAGGATGTTAAGTTTTATATTAAATTGCCTTCTTGGTTCAAAATCAAAACTCCAATTGGCGACTACAATCCCGATTGGGCTGTTATTTTGGAAAATGACAAGCGAATTTATTTCGTAGCGGAAACAAAAGGTACTTCAGAGATAGAAAAATTAAGAGGCGACGAGAAGGCGAAAGTAAGATGCGGGAAGAGACATTTTGATGAATTCGAAGATGTAAAATTCGAGCAGGTTACTAGTGCAAGCGAACTTGCAATCGAGTAATCGAAAATTAATTTCGCTTCTCCAAAAACTCCTCCAGCCCCTCCTCCCAACGCCGTATTTTCGGAAGCTTCGTATTTAGCAAAACGGAATTTCGCGGTCGTTTCGCCGGAGTAGAAAATTCTTCACTCGCGACGGGAATCACCTTCACGTCCATTCCTGCCAGTTCAAAAATCTTTCGCGCGAAATCCGCCCACGAAGTTTTTCCCGAATTCGTGAGATGAAAGATGCCGCTTCGATTTTCGATGAGAATTTTTTTCACCGCCTCTGCCAAATCTTCCGAAAAAGTCGGGCAGCCGATTTGATCTGCCACCACTTTAATTTCACAATTCCGCTTGCCGAGTGCAAGCATCTTTTCCACGAAATTTTCACCCTCGCCAAAAAGCCAACTCGTTCGAATTATCGCAAACTCGCATCCACTTTCGCGAATCGCTTCCTCTCCTTCGAGTTTCGTTTTCCCGTAAAAATTAATCGGATTCGGTTCGTCTTTTTCCGAAAATCCATCCAGATTTTCTCCCGCCTTCGCCCGTCCTTCGCCCTTCGGGCTTCGGAGGGCTACGGCGGGCTGCGCCTTCGGCTTGCCGTCGAAAACATAATCGGTTGAAAAGTGAATCAGCTTCGCGCCGATTTTTTTACAAATCTGCGCGAGATTGCTGACTGCCGCCGAGTTCACTTTTTCCGCCAAAATACGCTCCGTTTCTGCTGCGTCCACTTTCGTGAAAGCCGCTGCGTTCACGACGAAGTCGGGTTGCGCTGCTTCCAAAATTTCCGCGACGGCAACGAAGTCGGTGATGTCGAGTTCATTTTTCGAGAAACTCTGCAATTCGAAGCTGTCAGAAAGCTCTTTTTTCAAGGCTTTTCCGAGCATTCCGTTCGAGCCGGTGAGAATTATTTTTTTCAAACGTTGAATTTAAAAACGCAAACGTCGCCGTCTTTCATCTCATAATTTTTTCCCTCTGATCGAATCCACCCCTGCTCTCGCGCCACTGCTTCGCTGCCCGCTTCAATCAATTTTTCGCACGCCACCACATCTGCGCGAATGAAACCTTTTTCGAAATCGGTGTGAATTTTTCCCGCAGCCTGCGGCGCGGTCGAATTTTTCCGCAGCTGCCATGCTCGCGTTTCCTTTTCTCCGCTCGTGAAAAAAGTAATTAAATTCAAAATTTCATACGCCTCGCGAATCAGTCGGTTCAAGCTCGATTCGGCGAGTCCGAGATCTACGAGAAAAATCTGCGCTTCCGCCTCGTCGAGTTCCGCGAGTTCGCTCTCGATTTTCGCGGAAATCGGAATCACTTTTTCAGTCTCCGCCAAATTTGTTCGTCGTCGAAATTCTGCTGCATCAAATTTTGCCAAATTTTCTTCACTCACATTCACCGCGTAAATTAAAGGTTTTGCAGTCAAAAGTTGCAGCTCGCGAAAAATCTTTGCTTCCTCCTCGCCTTCGATTTCCATGCTCCGCGCAGGCTTTTCATTTTCGAGCGCCTTGCGAATTCTCGTGATTAGCCCCGCTGCAATCGTCGCTTCTTTTTCACCCCCTCGCGCACGCTTCTCGAAATCCGCGTTTCGTTTCTCGAGAGTTTGCAGATCGGCGAGAATTAATTCCGTCCCAATCGTCTCGACATCCTCTGCCGGATCGGGTTCAGCCGAGACGTGTTGGATGTCCGCGTTCATGAAATCGCGGACGACTTCGATAATCGCATCCACCTCGCGGATGTGGGCGAGAAATTTATTTCCGAGACCCTCGCCTTCACTCGCGCCTTTTACCAAACCTGCGATGTCCACGAATTCAATCGCAGCCGGGACTTTCTTCGCCGATTTCGAAATTTCCGCCAATTTTTCCACGCGCAGATCAGGCACCTCGACGATGCCAATATTCGGATCGATCGTGCAAAACGGGTAATTCGCTGCCTCCGCCGAATGTGATTTCGTGAGCGCGTTGAAAAGCGTGGATTTCCCCACATTCGGTAGCCCGATGATTCCGATTTTTAGAGCCATATCTTGGAAATAAGAAATATAAAACAATTCTCGGTTTTTTCGATTCTATTTGCTCAATTACTAAATTAAAGTTTCCAAATCCCAAACAAATTTCAAATCTTAAAAAATTTAAAACAGTATTTACAAGCAGCAGTACAGCTTTTCGAAAGTCTGTGATCCGATAATATTAGAAGATTAGGAATTGATCATTTGGTTAGCTATTTTGTTAATGAGTTGAGATTTTATTCCACACCCATTCTTTTTTCTGTTTCTAAATTGCTTTTCGGCGTATTTTTTGCTAAAATCGAAAACTGATTTTAACTTATTTTAGTGGAAAAGTTTGCAAAACTCATTTTCGGAAAAAGAAAGGCAGGTTTCACGATGATTGAGCTGATAGTTGTGATTGTAATTTTGGCGGCAATCACGACAGCCGCGGTGCCGGGTTTCATTGCTTCGCTACGCCGTGCGAAATTCGAAAAAACAGTGGAAGAAATAGTAGTTTTACTCGAAAAAGCGCGCACACAGGCTCTCGCGAGCGAACTCGATTCGACTCAAAAAATCCCTTCGGGAGGCTACGGAGTTTTCTTTGATTTCACTTCATTCATTGCTCCTGCGCTTCCCACTGACCAAAAAGCGGTACTTTTTGTCGACGATTGGAATGCCGATCCGGATGAAGACGGCGATGGAAGCGATGCGGCAGCGGTGAACATAAATTACGCCGACGAGGATATCGAGAATCGCATTCTTCCCGATGGGAAGTACACCGAGGGAGGTGATTCCGAGCTGGCAGTGGTGGCGATTAATGACCAGAAATACATTCGCATCGAATCACTTTCGGGTACGAAACTTGCCGATTCCAGCGCGTGGGATCACGCACAGGGCAACGAGATTGTCGTGATTTTCAAACCGCCGTTTGCAGAAACAAAAATTACAGGATGCAATGCAGGCAACCCGGGCGTCGATCTCCAAAAATTCGAAGTCGAAATCGAACTCATAACGGAAGATACTTCTCGTACGATAAAATTTAACCGCATTACCACCACACCTCAAGTTATCCAAAATTAATGTTTGTCAAAATTAAATCGCGGAAAGGAGAAACGCTCGTCGAAGTGTTGGTTGCGCTTGTGCTGCTCGTGGTGGGGGCGCTGAGCGCGCTTCGTTTGCTCGGGCTCGCTAGTATCAACAATCAGATTACGAAAGAACGCGTGATCGCTACGAATCTTGCTCGCGAGGGCTTGGAGGCGGTACGAAATATTCGCGACACGAATTGGTTGCGGTTCGCGGGGGAGCGGAGAACTTGTTGGAATAATCTAGAGGCTTCAGAATGCCTTGATGATAATTCTGATGGAATTCCAAATCAGGTGATTGAATACGAAAAAGAGTACCTCGCAAAATTCGACAATGACAATTTCCGCTGGGAACTCGATGCTGCGGGCTTAACCAATCGTTTGGATTTAAGAAACGGGCTTGATGCCAGTGACTCAGATTATCGCCTCCAGCTCAATGCGAATGGAGTTTATAATCACGATGCGGCTGGTACCGACACGATTTATTTTCGCGAGATTTATACCGAATACATCGAACCCGATCAAAGTTTGGCTACGGTTGATGAGGAGGGCGCGAACATTCTCCGCGTCACGTCAAAAGTGGAGTGGTATGATCGCGGAAAAATTAGCGATGTCACTCTCACCACGCTTCTCACTGATTATCTCGGTCGCAAAAATCACGACTAATTTAAGATTTTAAATTTGAAATTCTCGAGTTTGCCAAATCGTTTAAAAAAACTTCTCTCCTCGCGACGGGGCTTCACGCTCGTGGAGGCGATCATGGCGCTTTCAGTTTTTTCAATTGTGATAGCGATGGCGACGGGGATTTTTACCGACTCTTTCGCAAGTAAACGTAAAATCCAACTTTCGCGCACGCTTTACGAAGAAGCGCGGATTGCGCTTGAGAGAATTGTGAAAGAGGTGCGGCGAGGCACGATTGATTACGAGGAATATTGGAATCGCTTCCAGCATCAATCGGGAGAGACTGACAATTCGTTTTATGGCGAAAATTACGGAGATTACGCTAGGCAGTTTTACCGTGATGCGGGCGGGAGTGTGCCCGCGCCGGTCACTCGTTTCGATGAGAATGTAGGTGATAATTCCGGAGCTGATCCGCTCGGTGATGCTACTTCGCTTGCGGTTTGCGGAGCGGGGTTCGTGCCGGCAGCTCCCGGAAATACCGGCTACGAGCAATGCGAACTTTACATCATCACTGCGGAGGGAACGGAAAAGACAGTCATTAAATTAATTCCCGAAACAGTTGATGGCGATATCGAATACCGTCTCGTGATGTTCAAGCTTCCCGGTCGCGACTCGGATGCGGATGGACAGATTGACGAATGGAAAATTCGAAATGGAGCTGATCCGAGTTCTTCGAAATTTTATGATTTCTGTTCGGCTTACGATGTCAACGGCGTGTGCACCAATTTAGGTCGTCAATTTCAAAAAATCCAGCCAGATTCGATCAAAATTACGAGCCTGAAATTTTACATTTCTCCACGCGAGGATCCGCGAAAAGCGTTCGCGGAATTTACCGATGAGGTGCAGCAGCAGCCGCACGTCACGATCGAGCTCACCGCTGAGCCGAGCGCCGCGCGAGTTCGTGGAATTCGCGGGGACGCTCCGACCGTTACGCTTCAAACCACCGTCGGCGCGCGCGCACAAAATGAGGTTAAAAGTCTCCGTTAAATGTTGAAATCTTTTTACCAACTTCGCAAAAGCTTTCGCGACTCTCGCGGGGTTTCGCTGATTATTACGATGGGGCTCACAATTCTGCTCGTGGTGATCTCGACGACTGCAACGCAACTCGTGTTGGGTTTTATGCGGACAACTTTTCAAGTTGAGCGGGCGAATATCGCTTATTCTGCCGCGGAAGGAGGAATAGAGCTTGCGCTTTACGATCTCGCGAATTACAAAGACGGCTACGAAACCGATTCCACACAATCGGTTTGCGGGAGCGGCACGAGTCTCACGCAGACGAATAATTTCGATGATGGCTGCGATAGCACCCATGAATATCGTTTTGTAAATTTCACCGACTCTGCAATCTCTGGCGGGAGGGGATTTTGGCAACTTTTTTCGCGCACGCTTGCTTCGAGTGGGAAATATTATCTTCCCAATCCTTATTTTGCCGGAGATAAAGATGGCAATCTTGAGGCTGGTGAGTGGGGGGAACTCGCGAAAGATAATCCGATTAGCTTAAGTCTGCTGATTGACAACAATCCCGCGGGAGCCGAGCCGAAAGATCGCTTTCTTTATCTCTCGGATACTGCCGAAAAAAAAATTATTTTTGATCCGGGCGATGGCTGGGATCCGGATGTGAACGGCAATGATGAAGATGAATTGCTGGCGTGGACTTTTGCTGCGCTCGATGGGATCAGCACTGAATATACGTTGCAAGGCGTGATTTGGGAATCTGATTTCGAGGTTGATTGCGACGGTGGTGCAGGAGGAGGTAGCTGTTTCATTTTTGATCTCAACGACGATACAGCCCACAATCCCAGCACTCCGGATGGAGATCCGTACGCGGGAGAGGATATTAACCGCAATTTGCCAAGCGGAAGTGATTCAATCGGCGCCAGCTTCAATCGTGTTTCCAGTGTAGAGGAGACTTTCCGCTATTCGACTCCGCAGAAATTTCTCACCGATCTCGGCAGCGCGATGGCTGAGTTCGATCCGAACAATCAGTGGGTGAGCGCGCGATTGACAATCAATCTCATCGCCACGCTCTCTGAAACCTCGCGGGATACGAGTGCGAGCAAGGACGACAGTTTACAATTCAAATTTGAAAGCAATGAACCGTGGGCGGATGAATACACTTTTATCATTGCCGAGGGTTTCGCGGGGAATGTGAAACAGAGTATTGAAACTCGCTTCCGCCGCGAGAGCGCGATTCCGATTTTCTCGTACGTCATTTTCCAATAATTTTTTTGTACTCATACCGCTTCGCAATGTAAATATTATTGCAGTTTGTATTTTTCATAAATTAATTTTTTTACAGCTAATTTTTTAGATGCCAAAGCTGTCTGCCGGCAGGCGCGGCGTTAATGGCTTTTTATCGCGAATTGGTATCACCTTTTTAGTTTCAAATGTTAAACTCGCGCGCGATGAAGCTCACGCTTTTTTCCGATGGGGCGGCACGCGGCAATCCCGGTCCCGCCGCCGCTGGCGCGATTATCCAAAATCTAAAAAAAGAGGAAGTAGCCGTGATTTCGCAATTTCTCGGAAAAGCCACCAACAATCAAGCCGAATATGCAGCGGTGATTTTGGGGCTGAAAAAGGCGCTTGAATTCAGCCCGACTGAAATTCAGATATTCCTCGATTCGAAGCTTGTAGTGGAGCAGCTCGCCGGACGGTGGAAAATCAAAGATTTGGAATTAAAAAAACTTGCCGAAAAAGCCCACGCGCTTCTCGCGCAATTTCAAAAATGGGAGATCGCCCACATCCCGCGCGCGCAAAATAAAAAAGCGGATTCACTTGCGAATCAAGTACTCGATTCCCACGGATTCAAAAAATCCTCATTTTGCTTTTCCGGCAGCCGCTTTCGCTAATTTTGCGACCCCTGATTTTCTCCGTGCCGCTGTTTTTTTGTGAATCAAATTCTTTTTCGCTGCTTTGTCGATTGCTTGGTAAGCCGTCTTCACTGCCTCTGAAATTTTTCCTGCCGCTTCTTTACTTTTCACGAGCTTCTCCACGATTTTTATCGAAGTGTGCATTTTTTCTTTCCGAATGCGATTGCGCGCGGTTTTTTTCTTGTCTTTCCGCATTTCGTTGATGGCAGATTTAATGAGAGGCATCGGTTTAAAATTTATGATTTAAAATTGCAGGCTTGAGAGCCGGTGAATTTTATACTCGAAAAAAAGTTCGGGCAAGTCAGCCCCAAATTACGAGTTTAATCTTCTCTTCGGAAATTGCGCGCAACATTCGCAGCGTGTTTACGCGGGTTTTATCTAATTTCACCACTACGATTTTTATTTCATCCTTCCCGATTTTCTCTGCATCTCGCGGCAGTTCCACCGCTTTGATTCCGAGATTCAGCTTCTCCCGCAATTTCGCCACGCTCACGTCCGCGCCCGCGAGCACGGCATGTTTCGATTTTTTCACGAGTTTTTTGAGGAAATTCACATCTTCCTTTTTTGGATTCCGAAAAATCACCGCCGCTCTTGTTTTCAAAATTTTCTCCG
>JBDRIC010000055.1:0-11306 GCA_043816245.1 Patescibacteria group bacterium | reverse complement strand
GTGGTTCAGACAATAAGAATTTCAGCAGGCAGTAATAAAACCGTAGAAACGAAGAGTAGGGACGAGGCATGCCTCGTCCCTACAAAAACATCCACTTTCCACTTTTACTTGGAATAAACTTGAAAATATCTGTTTTTTTTGCTAAAATGAAAAGATTTCATAAAACAAAAAAATGCGAAAACTAAGCCTAAAAATTCTTCTCCTCGCGTTCGTGTTGCCGCTGCTATCGGTTTTCACACAACCTGTTTTTAGCGCTGACGCGGAAACAATTACGAATCCAAAGACGACAATAATCCCACAGTTAGGAGATATCAAGTCCAAAGAGGGAGTCGATTTTGCGGATAAATTCCGGATGGGTCAGTTCGAGCTTTATGATCTCGGGACATACGCGCGATATTTGATTGAAACTTTAATTATTTTCGCGGGAGGGATTGCGGTTCTTTTCATAATTATCGGCGGCTACAAATACATGATCGGCTCGATTTCCGATGACAAAGAGGCGGGCAAGAAAACAATCGGCTACGCGCTCGCGGGTTTCGCGGTCGCGGTGCTGGCGTGGACGATTATTAATTTCGTGCAAGTTTGGCTGACGAGCGGAGTATGAAGATAAGTCAGTCATTAAGTCATTAAGTCAGGAAGTCAGGAAGTCAGGAAGTCAATAAGTCAGGAAGTCAATAAGTCATTAAGTCAGGAAGTCAATAAGTCATTAAGTCAATAAGTCAATAAGTCATTAAGTTAATAAGTCAGGAAGTGTAATAGCTCTCGGTTAAGGAACCTCTGAAAAATAGAAAAATGATTGAAAATTTAATTTTTCTCGCTGGTGGGATTGCGGTTCTTTTCGCGATAATCAGCGGCTACAAATATATGAATGGTTCGGTTTCCGATGACAAAGAAGCGGGTAAGAAAACAATCGGCTACGCGCTCGCGGGTTGCGCGATTGCGTTGCTCGCGTGGACGACCGTGAGTTTCGCGCAAATTTGGTCGGCGAGCGGAGATGAGGATATGAGCATATTTACCGAAGAAGATGGGGGTGAAAATTATGAAGCTGCTCCGGCGGAAAGTAATTTCGAAAAAGAAACTCTCGAAGATCAAGAGAGTGATTTCGAAAAAGAAGAAGGGGAAGCTTCCGAAGACCAAGAAAGTAATTCTAAAGAAATCGAAGCTCTCGAGATTGAAGCAATTTCTGAGATAAAAGATTTGGTAAAAATCTCGACTGACTCTATCGAAGAGGACGAGAGTATTGATATTAAGCTGTTGAAAACTGCCTCCATCAAACTGCCGGAACCTACTTTCATCAATATCGGCAGCAGCGCTTCTTCGGGATTCAATAATGAGGTAACTTTTTGCGGTTTGAATAAAAATAACGAAGGCAAATTCGGCACGGCGATTTGCGCGGGCTCGTGGAAAGTCAATCCGTGCGGATGGACTTCGAGTTGCTCGACAGGCTGGGAAAATGCGTTTATCGGCGATTGCGTCCCTGATTGCAAAACAGAAAAAGTCCACTCCGACCCACATCGTGATCTCGTCCTTCTTCCGAAAAATGTTGCGAACCATCCGCCTCCACCACGAGCTTCCGCTGCGGACAGTAAAAATCCACGATAAAACTTCCGATTGTTTTTTGCCGATACCACTGCTCATCATCGAGATTTTTCCTCCGCAAAAATTTCCACAGCAAAGCCTCAGCTTCTGTTGGACATTTCCTCATCTTCCGCGCGCGCTCTTTCAGTTCGCGATTGTAAGAAAGCAGCATGGAATTAATTTAGCATGATTGTGCCTCAATCAAATCTCCGTCTCTGAACCCCCTAGATATCTAGGGGGTTAACGGTTTTTCGCGTGGGTGCTTCGCCTTCCCTCTTTCTTGCCCTCCGTCTTGTCCGCCGTAGCCAGAGCGAAGGAGGAAGCCAAGAGGCGAAGGACGGGTCCGAAAGAGGGAAAGAAACATTCTCTTTTTTATCTCCTTTTCGAGCGAGCGGAGCGAGCCGAAAAGAAATTAACCCCACGCTTAAGCGTGGGGTTAATTTCAAAGAGGGTTTGGGGAGATTTGAGAAAGCGGAAACGACATCTCGAATCTCCACGATTTTATTCGTGAATGTTTTTCCACTTTCAAATTTCCAACTTCCACCATCCAGCCGGGGTTGGGGGAGATTTGAGACTCAAATTTCAGCAGGCGGGTGTTAGCAAGCCTCCACTCTCCATCCTCCATTCGCACTTTCCAACCCCTCGGGTTGACCATGGAGTTGAGGTAACGCCTCCTTTTTATGACCACAGGGCTCTTTAGTTTTAAAAAACTGTTTCTAAAAAAGTCAAGCCAATTTTACTACACATTTTACAAATCGAAACTCTTCGATTAAAATTCGCCGGCTGATTTTCAGGTGATGAGTGAGTCGTGAGTGAAAAGTGCTCCGTCGGGGAGTTTCTACTTTTTCATCTCACCTCATTTTTTATGGCTAAAAAACCTCCACCAAAAAGTTTACCGCAAGCCAAAAAAGCTTCTCCGCAAAAAAAGTCGATCCTCAAATCGACCGTGAAGGCGAAGCTGTATAGAATTCCGACTGTTTTGCCGAATGCGCAAACCGCGCGCGCACGAAATCCGCGGAAGTTTTTCACTTCGAAAAAATGCGCGGTTCCGCTGCCAAACCTTATGGAAACACAGCTCAAAAGTTACAATTGGTTTCTCGGGGAGGGGCTGCATGAGCTTTTCGATGAAATTACTCCAGTCGTAGATGCGAGCAAAAAAAAGCTCGAACTTCACATTCTCAAACATTCTATTGAAGCGCCAAAACTGACTCCCGCGGAGGCGAAAGAAAAAAGCGGGACATATGAGGGCACTCTCAAAATTCAAGTTCGGTTGGTCAATAAAGTTACCGGCGAGATCAAAGAACAAGAGGTGTTTTTCGGCGGTATTCCGCTGATGACGGACAAAGCCACCTTCATCGTAAATGGAATCGAGCGCGTAGTCGTCAGTCAGCTCGTCCGTTCTCCGGGAGTTTTTTTCTCGCCGAATTCGCTTGCGCCCGGATATCACGCCGCCAAAATTATTCCGAAACGCGGTGCATGGCTGGAGCTCGAGACTGACAAGCGGGGCATTATTGCAGTAAAAATTGACCGGAAACGAAAAATTCCAATTACCGCGCTCATCCGCGCTTTCACCGGCTGGGATGACGAAAAAATTCTCAAAACTTTCGCGGATGTGGATTCGGCATCCGGCAAACTTCCTTTCATCGCTACTACTCTCGAAAAAGATCCCGCCGAGACGGTCGATGAGGCGGCTCAGTTGATTTATCAAAAAATTCGACCGGGCGATCTCGCTACCCCTGATAATGCCAAAGCTCTCATTGAACAGCTTTTCTTTGATTATCGGCGGTACGATATGGGACCGGTCGGTCGCTACAAATTAAATAAAAGATTCGGACTAAAAACCCGCACAGATAAAGAGCACCGCGTTTTCCAAATTGATGATCTCGTTCTCATCATCAAACACATCATTAATCTCAATAATGGAATCGGCAAGCTGGATGATATCGATCACCTTTCCAATCGGCGGGTTCGTGCGGTGGGTGAGCTTGTCCAAAATAAATTCCGCGTTGGTCTGCTACGTGTTGATCGAATTGTCCGCGACCGGATGACAGTGATGGATTTGGAATCCGCCGCGCCGCAACAATTAATTAACGCGCGGCCGATCACTGCTGCTCTTCGTGAATTTTTCGCGAGTTCGCAGCTTTCCCAATTCATGGATCAAACGAATCCGCTCGCGGAACTCGCCCACAAAAGAAGATTGTCGGCGATGGGTCCGGGCGGACTTTCACGCGAAAGAGCCGGCTTCGATGTCCGCGATGTGCACACTTCCCATTACGGTCGTATCTGTCCAATCGCCACGCCGGAAGGTCCGAATATCGGTTTGGTCGTCCATCTCGCGGCATACGCGCGAATCAACGAGTTTGGTTTCATCGAAACCCCTTATTATAAAGTGGCTCAAGATGCCCCTTTGAATATTGAAGAATTATCAAAAAGACTGGCCAAGCAAGACATCAAAGATGGCAATAGTATTCTCACGCGCGAGGGTGAACCGATTACGCGGGAGGGTGCGAAACAGTTGATTGATCTCGCGAAAAAAGAAGGACTTGACCGCACGCCAGTTCGAGCTTACACCATCGCGGATTATGAGTATTTCGATGCGGACGAAGAAGAAAAATTAAAAGTGGCACAGGCGAATTCCATCCTCGATAAAAATGGGAACTTCATGCATACGCGTATTTCCGCTCGTGAGGGCAGCAACCCGATTCTCGCTCACGTGAGCGACATAACTAATATTGATGTTGCTCCGCAGCAGATTTTTTCAATTACGACCGCGCTCATCCCTTTCCTCGAACATAATGATAATACCCGCGCGTCGATGGGCAGCAATATGCAGCGGCAAGCGGTTAATTTGCTGAAGCCACAAGCTCCGCTGGTGGGTACCGGCGCGGAAGCAGTTGTTGCGCAAAATTCCGACCAAGTTACGATTGCCGAAGATGATGGGGAAATTACTAGCGTGGATGCCTCACAAGTTACCGTTGTCTACAAGACAGGCAAAAAGAGAATTTATCCGGTTGTGAATTACCAACGCAGTAATCAAGGGACTTGCATCATGCAGCGACCGGTAGTGGATTTGAAACAGAAAATTAGAAAAGGCGACATCTTGATCGAAGGCGCGGCGACCGATGAGGGCGAGCTTTCGCTCGGGCAAAATTTGCTCGTGGCCTACATGAGCTGGGGCGGTTACAACTTCGAAGATGCGGTGATTATTTCCGAGAAAGTGGCGCGAATGGGGAGATATGACTCAGTTCACATTGAGGATTACGTCGTCGATGTCCGCGAAACGAAGCTCGGGATGGAGGAGGTGACACGAGACATTCCAAACGTGAGCGAAGAAAGATTGAAAAATTTAGATGTCGAGGGAATCATTCAAGTCGGGTCGTATGCGTCAGAAGGAGATATCCTCATAGGTAAAATTACGCCGAAAGGCGAGACCGAGCTCACTGCGGAAGAAAGGTTGTTGCGGGCGATTTTCGGCGAAAAAGCGAGAGATATGAAAGATACATCCCTGCGTATGCCGGGAGGTACCGGCGGCAAAGTTATCGACGTGAAAACTTTCACGCGAGATGACGGAGTGGATTTGCCGATCGGAGTCGTTCGCCAAATCCACGTCCACGTCGCGCAACGGCGGCAGCTGCAGGTCGGCGACAAAATGGCTGGTCGCCACGGGAATAAAGGTGTGATTTCTGTCATTGTTCCCGAAGAAAACATGCCCTTTTTGCCCGACGGGACACCGGTGGATATCATTCTCAATCCGCTCGGCGTGACTTCCAGAATGAACATCGGGCAGATCCTCGAAACGCATCTCGGCTGGGCGGCGTTGAAATTAGGCTATAAATTCGCAACTCCCGTTCTTGACGGAATTCATACCGACAAAATTACTGAACTGATGAAGGAGGCCGGGTTGCCCGAGGATGGGAAAGTTCAGCTTTTCGACGGATTGACAGGAGAGTCTTTCAATCGCAAAACGGTGGTGGGGATGACTTACATGCTGAAATTAAACCATCTCGCGGAAGACAAAATCCACGCTCGTTCAGTCGGACCATACTCGCTCGTCACGCAACAACCGCTTGGCGGCAAGGCGCAGCACGGCGGACAAAGATTCGGAGAAATGGAAGTGTGGGCACTCGAAGCTTACGGCGCGGCGAATGTTCTCCAAGAAATCCTCACAATCAAATCCGATGATGTTTACGGTCGTTCCAAAGCCTACGAGGCGATCGTGAAAGGTGAGGAAATTCGCCGTCCCCGCACCCCGGAATCTTTCAACGTGCTCGTGAAGGAATTGCAAGCTCTCTGTTTGAATGTTGATTTGATTGATCTAAATCCTATTTCCGAGCTTGAAGAAAATGAACTGCTCACCACCGATGAAGAGGAGGGACTTTCAGTCGTGATTTCGAAAGTCGAGGCGGATGCGGGAGAGGTGTTGCCGAAGAGCGAGCAAATTAGCGAGATGCAGGATTTCGAGAGCGAGGCAACCCTTGAAGCTTCTGCCGACGCGGTGGGGGAGGGCGCGATTCGTGAAATGAAAGAAGGTTTGAAAGAACTGGAAGAAGGGAACGCTTAAATTTTTATAAATTAAAAAAATTATGAAATGAAAAAAGATTCGCCACTACTTACCGAAGCGCGATTTGAAGAGTTTCTCGAGAAACTAATGCTTCCGCGACTTGAAGTGATTGAAGACGAGATCAAAGAAATGCGAGGAGATTTGAATGAAATGCGAGGGGAGATTGCTGAGAATAAAAAAGAAATTCTTGATATTCAGGAGCATGTTTACCCTTTTATCGAGGAAACCCAAAATGATTTGATTTATCTGCAATCGATTAAAAAAGTGATGCTGACAAACAGCCATTTTGCTCCGTTTTAAATTTTAAAATTTCCCATCCCATGCCAATTGACACCACCCTCGATCGCGAAAAGTTGCAAACTTTCGACGCGATCTCGCTCTCGATTGCTTCCCCTGAGCAGATCTATTCCTGGAGCTGCGGAGAAGTCAAAAAACCCGAAACCATCAACTACCGCACGCAAAAGCCGGAGCGGGACGGATTGTTTTGTGAAAAGATTTTCGGACCGTCAAAAATTGGGAGTGCTACTGCGGGAAATATAAACGTATCCGCTACAAAGGCGTCGTCTGCGAAAAGTGCGGCGTGGAAGTGACGCGTTCCGTCGTCCGCCGCGAGCGGATGGGACACATCCAATTGGCAGTGCCCGTAACCCACATTTGGTATCTTCGCTCGACTCCCTCGCGCATCGGTTTACTTTTTGATTTACCTGTAAAAACGCTCGAACAAGTCGTTTACTTTGCGGCTTACATCGTAAAATCTGTGGATGAAGAGGCGCGGAAGAAGGCGCTTGCCGAGCTGGAGGAGGATAACAAAAAGCAGCAAAAAGCGGCAAAAGAAGAATTTAAAATGCAGCTGAATGAATTAAAGCTTCGTCACAAAACTGAGAAAACCGAAAAAGAAATTGTGACGAAAGAAATCATCGCGCTAGAAGACGAGGGTGCGGGCGCAATTGAGGAAATCAGCGAGCAGTTTCACACTTCGAAAGATCAGCTTCAAAATTTAGAGGTGGGGAAAGTTGTTTCCGAGCTGAATTATCGCGATCTTTCGATGAAATTCGGGCATGTTTTTCAAGCGGGGATCGGAGCGGAAGCGATTCGCGACATTATTCCCGAGATTGATTTGGATGAATTCATCAAACTTCGCAAAGAAGAACTAAAAAGAGCGACCGGTCAGAAATACAAGAAAACGATTAAACGGCTGAAATTGGCCGGATCGCTGAAGCAAGCCGGGATCAAGCCAGAGTGGATGATCCTCACCGTTTTGCCAGTCATCCCACCGGATCTCCGACCGATGGTACATCTCGACGGCGGACGTTTCGCGGCGAGCGATTTGAATGATTTGTACCGCCGTGTGATTAACCGCAACAACCGACTGAAACGGCTGATCGAAATCGGCGCTCCGGAAGTGATTCAGCGCAACGAAAAACGGATGCTGCAAGAAGCGGTGGACACGATGCTTCACAATTCCGTCCGCAGCGCGAAAGCAGTTTTCTCTGTCGGCGACAAACGAAAACTTCGTTCGTTGTCCGATATGCTGAAAGGTAAGCAAGGTCGCTTCCGTCAAAATCTACTGGGGAAACGCACCGATTATTCCGGTCGTTCGGTCATCGTCGTCGGTCCGAAACTTCATCTCAGCGAATGCGGGCTGCCGAAAGAAATGGCGCTTAAACTTTTCAAGCCGTTCGTAATTGGAGAATTAATTAAAAAGGATCTCGCGTACAATGTGAAGTCGGCGGAAAAATTAATCGAACAAAATCGGCGTGAAGTTTGGGATGCCCTCGAAAAAGTCATCGCTGGTAAAAGAGTGCTTCTCAATCGCGCGCCAACTCTCCACCGGCTCGGGATTCAGGCTTTTCAACCGGTTTTGATCGAAGGCAAAGCGATTCAAATTCATCCGCTCGTCTGCCTTGCTTTCAACGCTGATTTCGATGGCGACCAAATGGCGGTGCATCTGCCTCTTTCTACTGCCGCTCAGCAGGAAGCCGCTGAACTTATTGCGGCCACGCAAAATATGTTGAAGCCCTCGACTGGCGAGCCGACCATCGCGCCGACGCAAGATATGGTTCTCGGTTGTTATTATCTCACGCTTGCGCGGGACGGGATGCCAGGCGAGGGGATGGTCTTTTCCGATATTTCTGAAGCAGTGAATGCCTACCGGATGGGTTTTGTTCACCTTCACGCGAAAATAAAAGGTCGGATGAAACAGGGTGAGGAGATTCATGAGACGACTGTCGGGAAGATGATTTTTAATTCTTTTATCCCCGAGGAGCTCGGCTATCACAATGAGGTGATGAATAAAAAAGCCCTCAAAAATGTGGTTGCGGACGCGGTGCAATTCGTGGGGCAAGATCGGGCAGTACGGCTTGCCGACGATCTCAAACGAATTGGTTTCAAATTTGCTACAAAATCCGGTTTGAGTATTTCAATGAAAGATGTAATCGTGCCGGAAGCAAAATTCAAAATCGTGGAAGATTCGAATGAAACGGTGAAACAGATTAACAATCAATATTGGAAAGGTCTCATCACTGATGACGAGAGATATCATCACACGATCAAAGTTTGGGCGAATGCGAAGCAGCAGATTTCGAAAGAAATTCAAAAAGCCACTCCCGAAGATAACGATATTTTCGCGATGATTGATTCCGGCGCGCGCGGAAATTGGGGTCAAGTGACGCAGCTCGCGGGAATGAAAGGTTTGGTCGCGAATCCGGCGGGAAAGACTATCGAATTACCTGTGAAATCTTCACTCAAAGAAGGCTTCACCATTCTCGAATACTTCATCGCCACTCACGGAGGTCGAAAAGGAAAATCCGACACCGCGCTCAAAACAGCGGAAGCGGGTTATCTCACGCGTCGGTTGGTGGATGCGGTCCAAGATATCATTTGCCGTGAGGCGGATTGCGGCTCGAAAGGATCCGTGGTTCAGAATCGCGAGGAAATTGAAGGAATCGGAGAGGAATTTGCGGAATCGCTTTTCGGACGCACGCTCGCTGCTCCGCTCGCGCATCCCAAAACCGGAGAATTGCTTGCGGATGCGGGAAGCGAAATTGACCGACCGCTCGTGAAGAAAATTAACGAACTTAAAATTAACGATGTCTCGATCCGCTCGATTTTGACATGTGAATCGGAAAACGGAGTTTGCCAACGTTGCTACGGTCGCGATCTCGGTCGCGACATTACCGTGGAAGTTGGCACTGCCATTGGCATTATCGCTGCGCAATCGATTGGCGAGCCGGGCACACAGCTCACAATGCGCACATTCCACATGGGTGGAGTCGCCGGCGAAGAAGATATCACGCAAGGTTTGAATCGCGTGGAAGAACTTTTCGAAGCGCGCACGCCGAAAGCTGAAGCTGTGGTTTCTGAAGTGGCGGGGAAAGTGAAAATTTCAAAAAGAGATGGAAAAACCATCGTAACGATCACGGCAAGCGGAGAAAGTTACGATCGCTACATTTTGGCTGGTTTCAAAGTCGACACAAAAGAAGGACAAAAAATCAAAGCTAAACAAATCATTGCGCGGGGAATCGGCAATCGTCTCACAATTAAAGCTCAAAATGCCGGTGTCGTCGACAAAATTACCGAAACGGAAATTGTCGTCGCCCACACCAAAGGCAGTGAACGCGAGTATGAAATTCCTTTGAGAATCGGTTTGCAGGTTCGTACCGGCGATCTCGTGGGAGCTGGCGCGCCGCTCACGATCGGGCACCTCAATCTTCGTAAGATGGTGGAATTAACCGATGTCAAAACCGTACAACGCTACATCGTGAAGGAAGTTCAGTCGATTTACACCGCGCAGGGACAGTCGATTAACGACAAACACGTGGAAGTAATTGTTCGGCAGATGTTCTCAAAAGTGCGGATTCTGGATCCGGGAGATTCCGGTCTATTGCCGGGAGAGGTGACGGATATTGTGAAATTGCGCAAAACGAGTGCGGTGCTCAAAGAGGCTGGCAAGAAACCTGCTTCCGCTGAACAGCTGCTACTCGGACTCACTCGCGTTTCGCTCTTCACCGACAGTTGGCTTTCAGCCGCTTCATTCCAAGAAACGATTCGTGTTTTGGTCGAAGCCTCCACCACGAAGAAGATCGATACTCTCCGTGGGCTGAAAGAAAATGTGATTATCGGAAAGCTCATTCCAGCCGGCAAAACTTACCAACGGATGCATCCCGAGGCGATGACGTTGTAAGTTAATAAGTCAGTAAGTCAGTAAGTCAATTAGTTAATAAGTCAGTAAGTCAATTAGTTAGCAAATCATAAACTTGGCAGAAAAATTTACTATTGCTAAACTCCGCCAACATTTCATTATTTATAATTCTTAATTAATAATTCTCCCGTGCCAACTATCAACCAGCTCGTTCGAAAGCCGCGGCACACTCCGCGTAATAAATCAAAATCACCCGCGCTGCAACGGATTTCCAATTCGCTGAAATCAACGACGCGCGAGATGCCGATGGGCTGCCCGCAGAAGCGGGGAGTGTGCGTGCGTGTTTACACGACTACGCCGAAGAAACCAAATTCCGCCGTTCGGAAAGTTGCGCGCGTTCGCCTTACGAATGGTTTCGAAGTTATCGCGTACATTCCCGGAGAAGGACACAACTTGCAAGAGCATTCCGTCGTGATGATTCGCGGGGGAAGGGTGAAAGATCTGCCGGGCGTGAAGTATCATATTGTTCGTGGCGTACTCGACACGCAAGGAGTGGCGGATCGGAAGCAGAGTCGTTCAAAATACGGAGCGAAGAAGGTGAAAAAGAAGTAGATAAGAATGCAGAATTTAGAATTGCTTTTTTTGAAGCTTATGCGGTTCATCTGCATTTTTTTTCGCTCGGATTGCTAAGAACATGCGCGGCAATTTTGATTTTTTCGCCACTTTTTAAATTTGAAGGTAAAAACTTCTTTGATTTTATCCCAAAAAAACCTTATTGTCTGAACCATGATTCTTCGGATTAAATGATTGTCTGAACCCTGATTCATCGGATTATCTTGATTTACTATGATTAGTTCGTGCAGAAAAAAAACAAGAGGTGAAAATTGGAATGAGCGGCAATTAGCAGCAGGCGGAGATCAACCCGGGGGGTTGGATTTCTTAGTGAGCGTATTTTTCAAACAGGGGTTCAATTTACAAAATTGAACCTGCGGGAGAGGTGAAAATTGGAATGAGTGGTAATTGGCA
>JBDRIC010000054.1:0-9226 GCA_043816245.1 Patescibacteria group bacterium | reverse complement strand
GATGTCTGTTTTTCCCTTGAAAAGCGACGGGTTGAAACGGTTCGTGATTAGCGCCAAGATTGCCGTAGTTCCCAGTGCCACTGGATTCGAGAGCATTTTGATTGGATTGAATCTCGCGAGCGCGAGATTGACGAGAGCGATTCCATAAAAAATTTTGTTGCCAAAAAAAAGCAGCGCGGAGCCGAGATCCCCCCACTTCCGCAACCCGAAACCGTGCGGATTTGAGTTCGATTCAGATTCTTTGAGTTGGCGGAGATTTTCTTTTTTCGCGAATTCCGCGATGATCTGCGCCTCATCTTTTTCATTTAACCACTTGTTGAAATTCTCCAAAGCTTTGCTTTCGCCGTTTTTAGTGGAATTCAAAAGTTTGGCGGCGGCCGGATCCTTCGAAATTTCCTCCCAAACTTCCCGAAACTCATCCAGCGAGAGATGCCCTTCGCCGACCTCTCGCATCATCGTCGCGTGAGATTCATTCAAGAAGCGAGTCGCGCTCTCGGCGTTCGCCCCTCCAGCCACCGTTGCCCACTTTTGGAGATAAGCAGAAATGAATTCTTTTTTGTTCGGCGCCTCCGCGAGCTCGCCCGCCTTCCGCAAAAATTGAGGATTCATGAGTAGTTTCTTGACCTCCGGCGCGTAAACTCCTGCTTTCGGTACCGGTAATTCGTGGTATTCGAGTGTCGGACCGTCCGCCATTTTTTCGAGATTGGCAATCCAGTTTTCCGTGAATTCCACCGTAACTTCTTGGAGATCGGCCTCTTTTCCTGTCGCTTTCAAATTCAAAACGAGTAGTTGTCGAAAACTCATTTCGAGGAAAAACAGCGTGTTTTCGTAAATCGTTTTTTTGGGATCGTCTTTGGGGGCATTTCGAAGAGAGTGGATTTTATTTTTGACATCCATCTCGAAACTGGGATTTTTGTCGAGGAAATCCCCCACTTTTATTTCTGTCTCGATTCCTTTGAGGAGATTAATCAATTCGTCGGCTAAACAATATGTGATTCCCGAAATCAACTGCTCGAAATCTTTGGATGAAATTTTTGTTTCGATTTCATTTTTCAGTTTTGAAATTTTGCTGGCAGTTTTGGCAATTTCGGTATCGGAATGAGTTTTCAGCTCCTCGATTTTTTGTCCGAAAGTTTGTTCCGTTCCAGTCGGATTTTGGAGAGGAATGTCGAAATGGTTTTTTGTTTCAGCCATTTTTCAAAGTCGAAGAGCTCTAGCAATTAAATCAATTAATTCTTCTTCGCGCTCCACTTCTTTCACGCGGGGAGAGAGCAGGTCTCGCAGCTCGGTGGGGTCCTGCCCGAAAATGTGGATTGTGCGGATCGGCTGCCACTTTCGATTCACTCGCAATTTCAAATCTGCCACGAACGGCGGATTGTAGATCACCCAAAATTCTTGAATCTCGCCGAAAGGAATAAATTCTTCCTCCACTCGAATGCCATGTCGCGTGATCGCCACCTCGAGAATCTTCGCGTCATGGTGGTGCAGCAGCCAATAGACCGCCACGAAAAGCAGGAAAGCAATCGTGAGCGTGATTGTCTGCGTGAGTACGCCGAAAGCGATTATCCCGACCCCGATTACCGCAGCCACGAGATACCACAGCGGTCCGCGCGGGTAATCGAGAAACTCCGGAGAATAAAAAATATGCTGGATTTCTCCGTGATGAATCTGCATTTTCGAATTCGGTTTATTTTCAGAGTTCAGTTTTGGGTTTTTAAATCTTGTCATTTTAGCAGAATTTGGCTTATATTTCAATGAAAATGGGTGTTTCGTGAAATTAATACGCTTTTTTGTCAAGCGGTGGAATTTCCGCAAAAATCCAATTAAAATCCAGCAGATGAAGCGAAAAATTTCCCTTTCGGCAAAATCAAAATTGCCTCAAAAAACCCGCCCTGAGAGATCCCGAATTATCGGAAAAATTAAACGGGTTCTCGTACTCGGTTCCGGCGCGTTGAAAATCGGTGAAGCGGGCGAGTTCGATTATTCTGGCAGCCAAGCGATCAAAGCTCTTCGAGAAGAAAAAATTTCTACAATTCTCGTGAATCCGAACATCGCCACCAACCAGACTTCCGCAGGAGTGGCGGACAAAATTTACTTTCTGCCGGTCACTCCCCGCTTCGTCGAACGCGTAATCGAAAAAGAAAAACCGGATGGGGTGCTGCTTGCGTTCGGCGGGCAGACGGCACTGAATTGCGGAGTGGAGCTGGAGAAGCGCGGGGTTTTTCGCAAACACAAAGTTCGAGTTCTCGGCACTCAAATTTCCGCGATCGAAGCAACAGAAGATCGCGAACTTTTTGTTCGCAAGTTGAATGAAATTCAGGTCAAAACTGCGCGTGCAATCGCGGTTCAAAACATTTCCGCGGGGATTTCGGCTGCCAAAAAAATTGGCTTCCCTGTCATCGTTCGCGCGGCATACGCGCTCGGTGGGCGGGGTTCCGGCTTCGCCGAAAATTCTACCGAACTCAAAAAACTGCTCGCAATCGCGTTCTCCGCCTCGCCGCAAGTTTTGATCGAAGAGGATCTCCGCGGCTGGAAGGAGATCGAATACGAGGTCGTCCGTGATTCCGCCGACACGTGTTTGACGGTCTGCAACATGGAAAATTTCGACCCGCTCGGCATCCACACCGGTGAGTCGATCGTCGTCGCGCCGTCGCAGACTTTGAATAATTTCGAATATCACAAACTTCGTGAAATCGGAATTAAGGTCATCCGACATCTCGGGATTGTCGGCGAGTGCAACATTCAGTACGCACTTCACCCGAACCCAAAAAACCCTCACGAACTCGATTATCGCGTCATCGAGGTGAATGCTCGTCTCTCTCGTTCCTCCGCGCTTGCCTCGAAAGCGACCGGCTATCCGCTCGCGCATGTCGCCGCGAAACTCGCGCTCGGTTATCGCCTCGACGAAATTCCAAACGCTGTCACCGGCAACACGACCGCCTGTTTTGAGCCGGCGCTCGATTATCTCGTTCTCAAAGTGCCGCGCTGGGATCTCCAAAAATTCCGCCGCGTCACTGCCGAAATCGGTTCAGAAATGAAATCGGTCGGCGAAGTGATGGCGATCGGTCGGAGCTTCGAAGAAGTTCTGCAAAAAGCGCTTCGAATGTTGCACATCGGCGCGTACGGTTTCAGTCACGCGAATTTCGAATTCGTCTCTCTCGAAAAAGAAATTCGCGCGCCGACACCCGAACGGATTTTTGCAATCGCGCGCGCGCTGCGCGACGGGTGGTCAGTCGAAAAAATTCACAAACTTTCTGGAATCGATTCGTGGTTTCTCGAAAAATGTAAAAATATCATCGATTTCGAGCGAGGTGTTTTGAAGAAGAAAAAGGGGAAATTAGAAAAGGTCGAGATGCTCGCTGCAAAAAAGCTTGGCTTTTCCGATTCGCAAATCGCGTGGCGGGCGGGGGTTCACGAATTCGAGATTCGGAAAACTCGTAAAAAAATGGGGGTGCTCCCTTCCATAAAAAAAATCGACACTTTTGCTGCAGAATTTCCCGCAAAGACAAATTATCTTTATTTGACGTATCACGGTGATTCTTCCGACGAGATTTTGACTACAAAAAAACCCCGCGCGGTCGTGCTCGGTTCCGGTGCGTACTGCATTGGTTCGAGTGTGGAATTCGACTGGTGCTGCGTCTCCGCTGTCCAAACTCTCGCCAAAAATGGATTCGAAACGGTGATGATTAATTACAATCCCGAAACTGTTTCCACTGATTATGATATCTGCGATCAACTTTATTTCGACGAACTTTCTGTCGAGCGGGTGCTCGACATTCTCGATTTCACCCAACCGCAAGGTGTCGTCGTCTCGACTGGCGGGCAGATCCCAAACAATTTAGTGGGAAAGCTGGCTGCCGCAAAAATTCCGATTTTTGGCACCTCTCCGAAATCAATCGACTGCGCGGAATCCCGTGAAAAATTCTCGCAACTCTGCGACTCGCTCGAAATCGATCAGCCCGATTGGGAAGAATTCACCAAAAATTCCGAAGCCCTTTTGTTCGCTCGCAAAGTCGGCTACCCCGTCCTCGTTCGACCGAGCTACGTTCTTTCCGGCGCGGCGATGTCGGTCGCTTTCAATTCCTCGCAGCTCGAAAACTACCTCGCGAAAGCCACGAAAGTTTCAGTCGACGCCCCTGTCGTGATTACAAAATTCGAAGAAGGCGCGCGCGAGATTGACTTCGACGGCGTGGCGGCAAACGGAAAGCTCATTATTTTCGCCGTCTCCGAACACGTCGAAAACGCGGGCGTGCATTCCGGTGACGCGACGCTCGTTCTTCCTCCGCAAAAAACTTATCTCGAAACAATCCGCCGGATCAAAACAATTTCCAAAAAATTAGCTCGCGCGCTCGAAATTACCGGACCCTTCAACATTCAATTTCTTGCGAAGGAAAATCGCATCGCGGTTATTGAAATGAATCTCCGCGCTTCCCGTAGTTTCCCGTTCGTCTCGAAAGTTTCTGGACACAATTTCATCGAGATCGCAGTCGAAGGGATGCTCGGAAAAGTTCGACCGAAAAAGTGGCGGCGGCAAAATTATCAAACTCTCGACCTCAATCATGTCGGTGTGAAAGCCGCGCAATTTTCTTTCAGTCGCCTCCGTGGTGCGGATCCCACGCTCGGTGTCGAGATGGCTTCCACCGGCGAGGTGGCGTGTTTCGGTTCGAATCTTCACGAAGCTTTTCTCAAGGCGCAGATCGCCGTCGGTTTCCGGTTGCCAAAGAAAAATGTTCTCGTCTCGACCGGCAGTCTTGACAGCAAGCTCACATTTCTTCCTTCTGCGAAAAAGTTGGTGAGGATGGGTTTCAAAATTTTCGCCACACCCGGCACGTCCAAGTTTTTGCAAGAAAACGGGATTGCCAACACGCTCGTTCACTTCCCGCTCGAAAAGAAAAAGCCGAACGTGGAGGATTTGCTTTCCGAAAAAAAAATTGGGATGGTGGTGAATATCCCAAAAAATTATCAGCCAGAAGAGCTGACGAACGGTTATCTCATTCGGAGAAAGGCAACGGATTTTTCGATTCCGCTTTTTGTGAATCCGCAGGTTGCGAAACTGATGGTTGACTCGCTCGAGAAGTACCGTGATTGCGAACTTCCGGTACGGGAGTGGCGGGAATATTTGAAGTGAAAAATTGAAAATTCAGCTCAACATGGTTTGGAAGGTAAAGGGCTGAGTGGATGAGTCAACAAGTCAACAAGTTCGGCAAGTCAATGAGTCAGTAAGTCAAAAAATGGTTGAGGGAAAAGTGGGGGTCCACAAGCAAAAACCTCGCCAATTTAGGCAAGGTTTTAACAGTTTTTCTTTCGCACCGTTTGCTCCGGAAGGCAGCAATCCTGTGATCAAGGTGGGGATCCTCCCTCTCATTCCGTGGAACGAAAGAAATGTACGGAACCCCTTAATTCTTGTAAGCGATTTGGCTTCACGCCGAGTTCGCGAATGCGAAAGAATTACTTACAATTTACCCGAACAAATTTTGTATGCAATTAAAAAGAGTTGCACCGATTCTGAAATCATTTTTCCGCTTCAAGTCCGAACAATTTAACCCCCAAATGTTGTGGAAAGATTAATCGCGGCGAACACAATGTTGATAAGCGTTCCCAAAATTCCCCATAAAATACTTGTTTTGAAGACCCAATCGAACGCGATTAGCCCAAAAAGGAAAATAGGACCGTTCCGCCGATATTTTTCAGCCAGCTCCGCCGGCAAAAAATTCACCGCCACGCCTCCCCCATCGAGCGGCGGTATCGGCAGCAAATTGAAAACCATGATAATGACATTCACAACCATCGCCGTTTGCACTAAAAGAAAAGCGGTCGAGCCCGGGTCAAGCAAGTTGTGAGGAATTGCCAAAACTAGAGCGACCGTGAAGTTTGCCAGCGGTCCGGCGAGAGAAGTCAAGATTTCTCCCGCTCGTCGATTCGCAAAATTCTGCGGATTTATCGGTACAGGTTTCCCCCACCCGAAACCCACAAAAAGTAAAAAGATTGTTCCGGCGGGATCGAGGTGTTTCAGCGGATTCAACGAAATCCTGCCTGCGAATTTCGCCGTCGGATCGCCGAGATAATTCGCCACTGCTGCATGCGCGGCTTCATGCACAGAGAGCGCAATCAAAAAACCGGCGACCCATGCGAGCATTTCGAGGGCGGGAAGATTCAAAAGAAACATGAAGAAGAATTTTAAATTTTAAGTTTTAAATTCTTGTCCGCCGTAGTCCGCCGCGGCGGATGGAGGAGGATCAAAACAATTTTGAATGTTGAAATGTCTTAATTTTTAAATCGAGTTGAAGGAACTCAGCTTCTCGCGTAAAATCACGCGGCTTCGGCAATTTTAACATTTCAAAATGAGTAAAGTTTGCAGCCTTTGTGGCAAACGCCCCGTTTCGGGTCAAAATGTTTCGCACTCCAAACGTCGCACGAAGCGGAGATTTCTGCCGAATTTAGTTTCAAAAAAGTTTGGCGGGGTGAAAATTCAGATTTGCACGAGTTGCCTTCGCACGCTGAAAAAGCCGGAGAGGGTTCGGCAGTCGGCAGATTCCAGCCTTGCTCACCGGCAGGCAGGTTCGCAGTCGGCAGAGGGTGAAGTTAAAAAGGTTGAAGAAAAGAAGGTTGAGAAAGTTGAGAAGAAAAAAGAAAAGAAGTCCTCCTCCAAAAAATAATTTATCCTCACTTCGGAAATTGAGGTGAGGGTTTACTCTCGCCGGATTTTGAAATTTCGTAATCCATTCTTCGCTAAAGCTACGAAGGATATAAACGGAGGGATCGCATAGTGGCCGAGTGCGCACGCTTGGAAAGCGTGTAGGCGGGCAACTGTCTCGAGGGTTCGAATCCCTCTCCCTCCGCCATTCGACTCATCCGCCTGCGGCGAACTCGCTCATGACAGGCCAACATTGATTTTAAAACTAATTATGTTTCCGGAGATCGAATGTCCTGTCTTCGACTCTGAGGTCGCTCAGACTCGAGGAGAGCTTGGTGAAGGGCAGTTAGCTGTTTATATTTTGCAATGTAATGATGCGAGTTTTTATGTCGGGCAAACTAGCAATTTACGCAAAAGGTTGAATTATCATAATTCTCAAAATGGGGCTGTTTGGATTAAGAAAAGATTGCCAGCAAAGCTAGTTTTCTTTTTCGTTTGCAACAAAAGGCATGCTTTGTTTTTAAAGAAAAAGCTAAAAGGTTGGAGAAGAGAGAAAAAAGAAAAGTTAATTCGGCGAGAATGGAGCTTGGATTATTTCAAATCTTCTCATTAAAGGTTTTTCCGACGAGCGTGAGTTTTTCCGAATCCAAAATTAAATACATGCCGCTTTCAAAAAGGCTGCCCGGATTTATCCACAACCGGTTGTTTAATTTCCGAATGCGGGCAATGTGGGTATGTCCGCTCACGCAAACACTCGCTTCGGTATTTCGCAGATCTTCGATTCGGTGTGCCATCGCGAATTTTCTTCCGCCGATTTCAAATTCCAAAATTTCCGCGAGCTTGATGTTTGGCATTCTCTGAATTTCTGAGATCGACTTCTCATCAATGTCGCAATTTCCACGCGCAATCCAAAAATTAATTTCAGAAAAATCTTTCAACAGCTCAACAATATCCCCCGCTACGAAATCTCCGGCATGCAGAACAGTTTGAATTTTTGCTGTGCGCAGATTTTCCAACACGTTACGGAAACGATCTAGACCGCCGTGCGAATCGGAAATGATGGCGATGAAATTGGGAATAAATTGAGGGTTAAAAAACCGGAAACTAAAAGTTGGGACTGATTGAATTTTCAAATATCCAACTTCCAATTGCTAGCATCCATTTTTGGTGGCCCCGGCAGGAATCGAACCTGCATCCCTTCCTTAGGACGGAATCATTCTATCCATTGAACTACGGGGCCAAATTAATTTTAAATTTTAAATTTAGAATTTTAAAACAAGGTCGAATATCGTAATTTTGAATTATTTTAAAATAAACCTCGCGATGAGGCTTCCTAAAATCAAAACCCAAAAAGCCTCTCAATTATTTCCGTGGCCTCAGAATTTTCAATTCCATCCGCTCGCTCGGCAAACTTTCCACTTTCAGTTTCAATAAATCTTCGCCCTCGACTTCTCCGAAGCCGAGTGTTTTTGCGAACTCTATTTCCTCTCCCGCCGCGAAATTCATCGGTACGACAATCTTTGGCTCAAGTGCCTCGATTGTGTTTTTAATTTGCTTCTCGTCGAGAGCGGCTGCTTTCCCCACACTCACGAGTAATATATCCACTCCTCCGATTCGCTCTTCCTCCGTCTCTGTCAGCGGTTCGGTCACTCCGTCGAGATGCACGATCGAGATTCCGTCGATGATAATTTTGGCAATTCGCGAAGGCTTCTCATTTCCCACTGGAATCAGCTGCACGCTCACGCCGCGCGCCTCGTATTCGCCCGGCCAGTCAAAAACCGACTGCTCCGCGCTTGCCTTCATCTCCTCATTCTCGGTTGCGGTGACCACGATTTCCGCGTTGCCGATTTTTTCCGCGGGGAGCGCGAGAGCCACGCTCGCGTCATTTCCTTTCAAAAGAAATCCGGTATTTCCAAAATAAGAAATTTGCATGGTGAGGATTCTACAACAATTTTTTATTTGTCGCAGCGGATTTGAGCGTTTAAGCCGCTGGGGAATCTGAATCTCCAAATTTCAATTTATAATTTTCAGATGAGTACCAAATTCCAAATTCAAAATCTGAGAGATGTTAAAATCTGCGGGTATTTAACATTTTCAAATGAAAAAATTATTTTGGGTTTCGATTCCGAAATGGAACAAAAACCTTGTCACGACTGCCATTGAGTCGGGTGCCGATGCTTTGGTTTTGCCGAAAGGTTTTTCTAAAAAGGCGAAGGAGCTGGGGTTGATTCAAACGGTCGCTCTCGACGGAGATTTGAAATTAGGAAAAGACGTTCGTGAATTTACAATTACGAAAAAAGAAATTGAAAATGAGATTGTCGCCGCGGGTGAAAAAGTTTGGAAAATCATTCGTAACAAAGATTGGTCGATCATCCCGCTTGAAAACCTGATTTCCAAAACTTCCCGCATCATTCAGACCGTTCCGAATTCTCAAAAAGCGAAATTAGCTTTGGAAACGATGGAGGTCGGCGCGGATGGCATTCTCCTCGAAAGTTCGAAGCCTGCTGAAATTGTCGCGACTGGAAAAATTATCCGCGAAGCGAACAACGAAAAATTATCGCTCGTTCGCGCGAAGATCGAATCGACCGAGGC
>JBDRIC010000053.1:0-11435 GCA_043816245.1 Patescibacteria group bacterium | reverse complement strand
TTTGGTTTGATTTTTATCAGCCATTTCTAAAAAAATTTAAAAAATAAAATTAGCCGAGTGAGTTTACCGAATTTTCGCAAGTTGCAACAGTCGTTGCCAGCGCGCATCCACTTCAAGCTGCAAACGGTTTTTGAGCTTCACGTTCTCTTTTTTCAAAAGATGGCGGAATCTTTTTTGTCCCTTCAAAAATTCTTCGATTATTCGCCGTTTCTTGGGCTGATAATTAATTTTCCATTTCCCGTTTTCGACTTCGCAGAGCGGCCAAAAATTTGTTTCGACAGCATTTTGGCAAATCTCCATTCCGGCAGCCGGCGCCGATTTCCAATTCGTGGGGCATGGCGAAAAAATATTCAAAAAAGCCGGACCGGGAGTGTTGATTGCTTTCGCAGCTTTCGCCATCAAATCGAGGTGATTCGCAGGGGTGGCTTGCGCAACATACGGGATGCAATGCGCTGCAAGAATGCTGACGATATCTTTTCGGACAGTCTGTTTCCCGTGAATTTTTTTCCCCGTCGGCGAAGTGGAAGTCGCTGCGCCGAGCGGCGAAGCGCTCGAACGTTGGTAGCCGGTATTCATGTAGCCCTCGTTGTCGAGGCAGACGAAAGTGAAATCGTGTCCGCGTTCCACTGCGCCGGAGAGAGCTTGCAAACCGATGTCGTACGTTCCGCCATCGCCGGCGAACGCGATGATTTTTATCCCCCGAGAAATCTCGGGGGTTAATTTCGTCTTTCTCGAAAGCTGATTTTTTCGCTCGAAAGCTTTCCGCGCGGCGTCGATGCCGCTTGCCACTGCGGCGGTATTTTCAAAAAGCGAGTGGATCCACGGTGTTTGCCAGCTTGTTTGTGGAAATGGCGAGGTGCAGATTTCGAGACAGCCGGTGGCGTTTACGACGATGACAGGGTCAGTCGTCGCTGCGAGAATTTGTTTCACGATGATTCCCAGCCCGCAGCCGGGGCAGAGCCGATGCCCGCCGGCGAGTTTCGGCGGACGAGCAGAAGCGGTTTTGAGATTTGGAATAAAATTCATTTTTAAAATTAATTTGATTTCGACAAATAAATAACTTAGGATTAAATCATCACGATGGCGAGCTACCCGAGGTGTCCGTGCCGAAGGGGATGCTCGCTTTCTTTCTGTATTGTAGTTTTGATTGCGAATCACCGATAAAAAAGAAATAATTGGCGAATTTTCTCAAGAGAGAAGAGTATTTCTTTTTGTTCGGGATGCCGATTTTTAGTAATTTTTCTTTTTCCGCCAAATATTTTATCAGACAGTGAAAATCTCCATCGCCACTGATGATGATTGCTTTGTCAAAATTTACCAATTCAATCATGCAATGCAACACTAACTCGGCATCGCAGTTACCTTTGACGAATCCATATTGTTCCAAAGTTGGTTTGAAAATCATAATGAATCCCGCTTTTTTTAAAAAAGAATAAAGCTTTTTGTTCTCAGGCTTGTATCCAATAAAAAGAAAAGCTTTTTTGATTTTGTATTTATCTTCTAGATACACACGAAATTTTTTCCAGTCCAATTCCCAACCGAGTCCGCGAATAGCGAGATTGATATTTTGGCTATCAAGAAAAGCGAAATTATTTTTCGATGACGAATTCATTTTTGCAAAAGTTGAAAAGGAAAAAGAAGAAGGACGAGTGCGGTAATTCCGAATGCTACCCCAAAATATTGAATTGAGGTGAGTCGTTCCGAAAAATAAAAGTAGCCGATGACCAAACCGGCGATGGCAATCGCGAGTGGTGCGGTAGCGACGGCAAGCGAGAGCGAACTTTTTTTAATCGCAAAAATAAATAGCAAACTGCCGATAAAATAAATTACAAGAGCGAGAAAAACAAAAATCCAACTATTTTTCATGCTCCAGATTTTGGCTAAAAAATCTCCGAAAATGTAGCAAATTATTGCGCCGAAAATATAAAAATAAAAATTCATTTTTGCAAAATTTGAAATGGAAAAGTCAAAAAGAAAATTGCGGTGATTGAGAGCGCAACGCCGAAAATTTGTGGCGCGGTTAATTTTTCCTGAAAATAAAAAACGCCGATCAAAACCGAACCAATCGTGACAGAAATCGCAGCGAGCGGTGTCGTAAGCGAGAGCGAGCTTTTTTTGACTGCGAATGCGAAGCAAATTATCGTTATGAGTGCGGTGATCAATGCGAGCGCGAAAAAAAGTGGTCGTTGATTTGTCGCCCAAAATTTGACAAACAAATTTGTAAAAATTCGCGTGATCGCGACGAGAATTATTAAAAAATAAAAATTCATTCTCTCAAATTTACAAAATTAATTTTCTCGAATTTTCCGCTCGCGAGTTGCTTAAAAATTTCTTCGGCGTGCGCGGGATTGAACTGCCGCTGTCCGATTCCGTAGATCCAGTTGGCAGTTGGCAGCCTTGCCTGCCGGCAGGCAGGTTGACAGTTGGCAGAGTGGATGGCGGAATTTACTTCGTTGAATAAAACTCCACCGATCGCGCCGTTCGGCATTGATCGATCGAGAATACCTATTTTTTCAGCATTTCCGACTGCTGCCAGAATTTCTTCTGCCGGAAATGGTCGAAAAGTTCGCACGCGGACGAGCCCGACTTTCTGCCCGCCCGCCCGTAATTTCTGCACAGCTGATTTCACCGCTCCGGCTGCCGAGCCGAGAACGACCAAAATTATTTTTGCGTCGTCGGTCTTGAATTTTTCAATCGGACTGCTGAAATCACGATCGGAAATTTGCGCGAACTTTTTGCCAATCTCGCGGATAATTTTTCGCGCGGTCTCGAACGCTTCAAATTGTCCGCGCTTCACTTCAAAAAAATAATCGGGAGAGGTGTACGCGCCGAAAGTTTTCGGATTCTCAAAATCGAAAAGCGAATCCGCTGCCTCTACCTCCCTCACAAATTCCCGCGCCGTCGCGTCGCTCAAAATTTCGACATTTGTCGCGAGATGTGAAGTCTCAAAACCGTCGAAACAGACCATCACCGGCAGTCGCACACTTTTATTCTCCGCAATCGGAAAACTTTGCAGCATCAAATCGTAAGCTTCCTGCGGGCTGTCGGCAAAAAATTGAATCCAGCCAGAATCGCGTTCCGACATCGCGTCGGAGTGGTCGCCGTGAATCGAAAGCGGAGCGGAAAGCGCGCGGTTGGCATTTGCCAAAACAATCGGCAGTCGCATTCCGCTCGCGTTCAACAAAACTTCGTGCATCAATGCGAGTCCTTGACTTGCCGTCGCAGTCATCGCGCGCGCGCCGCATGCCGCTGCGCCGATGCAGGCTGACATCGCGGAATGTTCCGACTCGACTGGCACGAATTCCGTCGCCACCTCGCCGTTCGCGACAAATTCCGAAAATTTTTCCGGAATCGCGGTCGACGGCGTGATCGGGTACGCCGCGACGACATCGGGATTGATTTGCCGCATCGCCTCGGCGATGGCTTCGTTTCCGGAGAGGACGCGATTTTTTTTGTTCGGATTCATTTTTTGAAAAAAATTTTCAAGACTCAAGTTTTAAATTTTCAAATAATTTTCAAAATTCAAATTAATTTGAACATTTTTTTGTTATCGAAGGATTTTTTTTTTGTTCAGTCTTCAAGAGTGAGTCCATTTTAAGTTGAAAATTAAAATTTATTAGGAAATTCGTAAACTTGAAACTTGGTAATTCGGACTACTAGATTTCAGCTGATTTTTTCGAAACAATCTTCAAACTCTTCGGCTTCGTCGGGCATGCTGCGACGCAAAGTCCGCAAGCCGTGCATTTCCGCGCGTCCACTCCTGCCGTTTTTCCTTCACGAATTTTCACCGCGCCGTGTGGGCAGACTGACCAGCAAAGCCGGCAGTCGATGCAGGTTTTTGCATCCCACTCGCAAGTTTGTCGCGACCAATTTCCGGTATCGTATTTCTCCGAATTTCCCGCGTTGCTCACGACCGCCCCGTCCGAAATTTCTCGCCAGCTTGGCAGCTTTTCGCACGTTTTTTTTGTCGAATTTTTTCCGCTCTTGATTTCGCTCGCTTCTTCAAACCCTCGTTTTAATGCCCGTAAATTTCCCGCCACGATTTCGGGCGGCAGATTTTTCACGAGATAATTTCTCAGTTCTCGCGAGAAACTTTCTAATTTCGCGAGATTCAAAATCCGGACGAGCGCGCCGAGAATCGGCACGTTCGGAATATCTTTCCCGATTTCCGCGACCGCAATCTCACTCGCATTCACCGCGAAAACTTTTGCCGAGTTCACGCCCATTTTGAGTGCTTTCTGTGGCGTGTTGACGAGGAGAATCCCGTTTTCTTTCAGTCCTTCGAGGAGAGTTTCGACTGGAATTTCGCAGCTCGAAATTAAGCTCGTATCAAGCAAAACCGCCGCATCCACTTCCGCGGGATGCGAAACGTCCTCTATTTTTTGGTCTGAAATCCGGTTGAAAACAACCACGGGCGCACCCCGTTTTTCCGCGCCAAAATCGGGAAAACTTTGCACGAATTTGCCGTGGCTCCCCAAAATCTCCGCGAGAGCGGTGGAAGCGGTGATTGCTCCCTGACCCGCGCGCGAATGCCAACGAATTGAGAGGATTTTTTTCATCAAACTGCGCGAAATGTTAGCATTTTTCGGGAGATTCTGCTTGTTTTTCCGGTCAAAAACTGCTAAAATTGCGGGATAAAATAGAAATAAAAAGTATACTCAAATGGCGGAAAATCAAAACACAACCGCTGCTCAAAATTCGATAGGTTTGGCAGACCCGCTGATTGTGCCGAAGGCTCATTCCCAATTTGCTTCGGCTGGAACGGCAGCCGGACAGGATTCTCGGCAATCCACTTCTACGGTAGGTTCAAATAAAATTTCGGCAGTTGATTCTTCGACAAAAAAATTAACTGTGGCGGAAATCGAAGCTGCTAGCCGACAGAATACTTCTTCAGTTGCCAAAAATGATTTTCAAAAAAATCCGGCTCGCGCGCCACTTCTGAGAATTCAACCGACCTCGAAAGTCGCGTCAGCTGTGAAAATTCAGCCACTTCAAAAAATTCAACCGGCTGCCAATGTGGCGCCGATTGTTCCGCAAGATTCCGCGCGACCGAAAACCGCTGCCGAGATTGAAACTGCCAGCAAACAGAAAGTTGTTTCGCAATCAGCTCCAAAATCTCCGGAGGCAGTTTTCAAGCCGCTGCCGAGAGAGGGTGCTTTCACAAAAACTTCCGCACAAATTGAGAAGCAATCAGAAAGCGGCAAGCAGTTCCCAGTTTCCGGCGAACAGCCAGCAGTTGTTCCGAAAGTCGCATCAGCTGTGAAAATTCAGCCACTTCAAAAAAGTCAACCGCTTCCGAAAATTCAACCAGCCTCAAAAGTTGTGCTGTCTCCAAAAACTCAACCGGTTCAAAAAGTTCAAGCAAAAACCCAACTGGTTGCGAAGTCATCCCCACCGAAAGTGAGCAGTCCGCTTCCGCAAAATTCTGCGACGATTGCAGCCGCGGTTGGGCTTACTTCCGCGCAAATCGAGAGGCAATCGAAGCAAGATACGATTGCTCCGCAATTGACTGTTCCTAAAATTTTATCGGTTTCACAGCTACTTCCGAAAGCTCAACCGTTCCCGAAAATTCAACCAGCCTCAAAAGTTGCGCTGTCTCCGAAAACCCAACCGGCTCAAGAAATTCAACCGATCGTGAAAGCTGCGCCAGCTTTGAAAATTCAACCCGTTGTGAATGCGGCGCCGGCTGTTCACAAAACTTTACCGCAAACGGCAACGACAGCTGTTTCGTCGGCGCAAAATTCCGCGCAGCCGAATCCAAGCTTACAAAAAGAAATTCAAGCTAAAAGCGCCGGACAGCAATTCCTCAACTACAATCAAAAAGCGACGGGTAATTTTATTGATAAGCTTTTCGGACGAGACAAAAAAACTCCCGCCGAAAATTCCGCTGCCGCCATCGCGTCTCCTCCGCAAGAAAAAGATTTACAGCGGCAGATAGTAGAGGCAGAGAAGATTTATCAGCAGGGTCTCGCGAGCGTGCGTGATTTGATTTCGCCGAGTTCCCTCGAAACCCATTACGACCATCTCAGTCTCTCGGGAGTTTTCGCGCGGAGCTTTTTCGTTTACGCGTATCCGCGCTTCCTCGAATCAGGTTGGATGAGCCAGATTATTAATTTTGACGCGACGGTGGATATCGCTCAATTTATTTATCCGATCGCTTCCAATGAAATCATGCGAATTCTCAAAAAGAAAGTGGCGCAAATTCAATCATCGATCACGATGGCTTCTGAAAAAGGGAATGTGCGCGATCCGCAGCTCGAAACCGCACTCGAAGACGCGGAGCAATTGCGCACTGATTTGCAGCGGGGGCAGGAAAAGTTTTTTCAATTCGGAATGTATTTCACGGTCTACGCGAGCGATCTAAAAAAACTCGAAACCACCACAAAAATTATCGAGAATCAGCTTGGCGGCAAACTTGTTCTCACGAAGCGAGCAGATATTCGCGGCGAGCATGCCTTCAATTCCACTCTGCCACTCTGCACGGATGAATTGGAAATTTACCGCAACATGAACACTTCGCCGCTTGCCACCACTTTCCCGTTCATCTCTTCCTCGCTGGCGAGCGACGAAGGGATTCTCTATGGGCTCAACCGCCACAATAATTCGCTCATTATTTTCGATCGTTTCAAACTGCCGAATGCGAATTCGTGCGTGTTCGCGACTTCCGGCGCGGGCAAGTCGTACGCGGTAAAATTGGAAATCCTCCGGCAAGTGATGCTCGGCACAGACGTGATTGTGGTTGATCCGGAAAATGAATACAAAGCCATTGTCGAAACGGTGGGGGGTACTCATCTCAATGTGAGCCTCAACTCCGATCAGCGCATCAACCCTTTCGATTTGCCGACTCCTTTCGAGGGAAATGTTTTGAAACCGGGCGATCTTCTCCGTGAAAGCGTCATTACGCTTACAGGTTTGATGAAATTAATTCTCGGGAAAATGAGTGCGGGAGAGGAGGCCATGATTGATAAAGCCTTGATCGACACTTACGCGGTTCGCGGGGTCACGATGCAGCTCGAAGATCCGAGCAAAATGCCGATGCCTACGATGGAGGATTTTCACTCGGTGCTCTCGTCGATGAAAGGGGCGGAAGAGCTTGCGCAACGATTGCAAAAATTCACGAGCGGCACTTTCGGCGGAATCTTCAATCGCGAAACGAATGTTGATCTCGGCAGCGGCTTGATTGTTTTCGGCATCCGCGATCTCGAAGACGAGCTGCGTCCGGCGGCGATGTTTATAATTCTCAACTTTATTTGGAATCGGGTGCGCGGCGAATTAAAACGCCGGATTCTCGTTGTCGATGAAGCGTGGACGATGATGCAGCACGAAGCTGCTGCGAAATTTCTCTTTGGTCTCGTGAAGCGGGCGCGAAAATATTATCTTGGGGTGACCACGATTACGCAGGATGTGGAAGATTTTCTTGGTAGTAAATACGGTCGGCCGATTGTTACCAACGCTTCGATACAGCTTTTGTTGAAGCAGTCTCCAAGTTCGATGGAGATTCTCCAAAAAACTTTCAACCTCACGGAGGGTGAGAAATACATGCTTCTCAATTCCGGCGTGGGGCAGGGACTTTTTTTCGCCGACAGCAAACATGTGGCGGTGCAGGTGATTGCTTCATATTCCGAAAATCAGATTGTCACGACAAATCCGCAGGAGTTGCTGGAGCGGCGAGGGGAGGGATTTTGAAAGTATGAATTAAGAATTTGGAATGCGTAAATCTTTATTCTCCATCGCGATAAAACTTAAGACAAAAATCGCGGAACACGATAAATCTATGCTTTCTACGCAAAAAGTCTTATTTTCTCGCGCTAATGAATTAAAGGAAAGAATTATTGATTTTAAAAACGAAAAGAAGATTGCTAACGAGATAGAAAATGAATGGTAACGAGACTCTACAGTCGTGTGCTCAAAACGACACAGAGATAAAACCTTTTCGCGAAACTCAAGATTTTGAAAACTTGAGAAATACTTTAATAACATTGGATGCTGATGATGCTCGGGTAAAAGAGAAAACTGAGGAATATAGGGCTGTTATTGAGAAAAAGCTTGAAGAAATATCACTACAGATTGGTGATTTAGAAGAAAAGTATAGCGGTGATCCTGAATTTGAAGCGATTAAAGTAATGCTTACGGATATAGAATGTGATTTTTTGAACCAAAAAGATCTAGACATAGATATTACTTCTTTTGCGCCTCTTTTAGAGGAAGCGAAAAAGAGGATTTCTTCGGCTGGTATTGAGGTTAAAAACTCAGATGAGGCGGAAGGGGAAACATTAAAGATGGTTGAAAGAATGAAAGAATTAGGTATGCGAGTTGAATATGTAGCCATTTATCCAAATGCAAAGGATTTTCACATTTTGATTTTACAGGCGCATCCGAATCCAGGGATGAGTAAGGGCATGCAAGAAGCAGGGGGAATTATTCAAAGTCAAAAAGCTATTGAAGAAAATCTAATGGTTTTAAATAACGAAGGGGTTAAATTGGTTTATGGAGAGGGAATACCTGTCGGAATGGAGCTGACTGATGAAATTATTAAAAAGATTGATATTGAGGTCAGTTATCTAAATGCGGAACAACAACTGGGAGATAAAATGTATTTAGGAGGCGTCGAGAATATGCCTTTTGTGAAGAAAACGCGGTTTGAAGTAAAAAAGATAGATAGTGTTGAAATTAGGCTTACGGTGAATAATATTTGTCTCGCGTCAAATTTTGCAAAGAATTTAGAAGATAGAGGAGGTCAAACATCGATTGTTGTGATGGGGATGGGGCATGAATTAAGTCTTGCTAAACAAGAAGCCCATCCACATCCATTTCCTCTTTCTAAAGCTATTGCTTATGAAACAAAATCAAATGTTATCGTGATAAACGAAGCGCATTATTTTAATCTTGAAAGATTCCAAGCGTACGCAAAAGCTCATCCTAAAGAATTAGACGATGTGGTTAAAGCCATACAGGGGTAAAAAATTCTAAAAATCAAAAAACTAATTTCCCATTCCTACGATTCCGAGCACCACGCCGATTCCGGCTAGCACGCCGCCGATTAGCCAAAAGCGCATCACGATTTGATGCTCCGGCCAGCCGATTTTTTCGAAATGGTGGTGGAGGGGGGCGATTCGAAATACTTTTCGTCCCAAAAATTTTTTCGAAAGAAGCTGAATAATTACTGAGAAAGTTTCCAAAATGAAAACTGCCGCGATAAAAATTAACGGAATAATCGAATCGGTGAGCATCGCTATCACCCCCAAAGTTGCCCCCAGCGAATAACTGCCGGTGTCACCCATAAAAAATTTAGCCGGCGGAACATTCCACCAAAGAAAAGCGACGAGCGCGCCCACGATTGCCGCGCAGAGAGTTGCGAGCAGAAACATTCCGCTGAAAAAAGCGATTACCCCGAAACTGCCGAACGCGATTGCGAGCAGCCCGCCCGCGAGTCCATCGAGTCCATCGGTGATATTCACTGCGTTCGCCGTCGAGATTATTACCAAAACAAAAAGCGGGAGGTACCACATTCCGATGTCGAAATCGCCGAATCGCGGCAGATGAATTAAACAAGCCTGCTCCACCCCGTCGAGACAGCCGAGCTTCGCGAAGAACCACCACGCGCCCGCTGCGGCGAAGATTGTGAGCCAAATCAATTTTGGCTTCACGCGCAAGCCCTTTTGTTTCCCGATTCCGCGGATATTCCACCAATCATCCAACATTCCGAGCAATCCTGCCGCTACGAGAGTGAAAAGCGGAATGTAAGTTTCCGCGCGATTCCAAAGCGAGTGGGTTGTGACTCCCAATTTCTGCGGAATTAACGAGAGCAATACCATCGCCACGACCGTCCCCCAGATTAAAATGCCGCCCATCGTGGGTGTGCCTGATTTTTTCAAATGCAACTCGCGGAAAATTTCAGAAACTTTTCCATCGACGGAAGTATCGCGGATTTGCTGCCCGAGGCGATTTCGTTCCAGGAAACGGATGAAGATTGGCGTGAGGCTCATTGCCACCAAGAAACTCAAACTGCCGAAGGTGAGAATGAAGGCAAGGTTTTCGAGTAGCTGCTCGTTCGTAAGGATGGAAGTTGGCATTTTGAAAAAATTTTCAATTTTCAATTTCTAATTTTAAAACAATTTTCAATTTTCAATTTTCAAACTTCTGTTAACTGCCAGCTGCCGACTGCAAACTGTCTACCATCGGTGAGACTTTTCCGCCCATGTCAGCAAAGCTTTCGTTTCCTGAAACCGTTTCGGCGAATTCAAAACAATCGCGAGAATTTCCTTCCCGTTCTCCATTCGTGCGATTGCCGCGAGACACTCGCCCGCCTCGTCGGTTCGTCCTGTTTTCAGTCCGCGGATGTCGAGATATGTTCCAAAAAGATTATTGGTCGAATATAGCTCGTGGACGATTCCATTCGTCGCGGCGATGCCGGCTCTCGGAGTTTTCGCAATTTCCCGCAAAACTTCATCTCGCAAAAAGTAGCCTGCGAGGGTAGCGAGATCGCGCGCGGTCGAAAAATTTTCCGCCGCATCGTAGCCCACAGGATTCTCGAAATTCGAATTTCGCAATCCGAGTGCCTCCGCCTTTAGATTCATCTTTTCCATGAATTTTTCCAACCCCATTTTTTCCGCGAGGGCGATTGCCGCGTCGTTCGCGGATTCGATGAGGATGGCTTTCAACAAACTTCCCACCGAAATCTGCTCTCCCACCGTGAGCCAAATTTTCGCAGCTGGTTGTTTCGCGGCTTCCGTGCTCACTGTCACGATTTCATCCAAATCGTAATTTTCTCGCGCGACAATTGCCGTCATCAATTTCGTGAGGGAAGCTACTGCGCGTTTTTGCTCTGCATTTTTTGCGAAAAGAATTCTCCCACTTTCCAGATCCATTACGAGCGCCGCCTCCGCACGCACCACTGGCTGCGAAAATTCCGCGAGGCGAGGGGCGGCGTGGATTTCCAAAATTTCCAGCGGCGGCGGCTGGACTCCATTGAAATCGAAACCGAGAAGCGAAAATAAACTTTCCAACATCTTCGAGATTTTAACTCATCAAATCCGCAACTTCTTTTTTCGATAGCCGTCGCCACTCACCGATTTTTAAATTTCCCAATTCCAAATTTTTCACGCGGATCCTTTTCAGTTTCACCACCTCGCAGCCCACTTTGCCAAAAATCTTGCGCACTTGCCGGTTGCGTCCCTCCGTCAGAATTACGCGCGCTTTTCGTTCTCCCAAAATTTTCACGCGAACGGGCTTCGTCGCCTGCTTCTCCAATTTTACGCCCGCTTCGATTTTTTTCACCCGCTCCGCCGTCAAATTTTCGGCAAGCTCGGCTTCGTATTCTTTCTCGCACTCGAATTTCGGGTGCGTCAATTTGAAGCTAAAATTTCCATCATTCGTCAAAATCAAAAGTCCGGTTGTCATTTTGTCCAACCTGCCCACCGGAAAAATTCTCTCCT